>NZ_JBVAPG010000003.1:0-148126 GCF_055413685.1 Bradyrhizobium sp. LeoA1Lang
TCCAGAATGCCCATTGCCTCGGCATAGCGGCGAACGCTGCGAGCGTTGGCCAGCGCGCAGCCGATGCCCTGTTCCCACAGCTCGACGAATACCCGTCGCTCGTAACCGCCACTGGCCTCCATCACCACCAGCGTGACGGCGTGTTCACGGCAGAACGCGGCTAGGGATGCAATGCCCGCCGTATCGTTATTGAAGCTCGCAAGCCGGCCGCCTGGTTCGATGCAGACATCGAGCTTGGCCTTCGAAACGTCCACTCCACAAATCGTCTTCTTCACGGTAACCTGCCTTGTCCATGCGATTGGAACTCAAGCGACTGTTCGGTCGTGCGTGACATGGCGAAGATCCCAAAGCTCATCCACGGTTGTGGCCGGAGGGGTAACGGGCGACTTCGCCACGCGTCTTGGCCGGTGGCCACCGGCCAAGACGCTAAATCGCTTCCATCGCACAAATCATGCCCGTGCAGATACAAGGGGATTCTCTCCACGGGCGATGATGCTTGTGGAGGCAACCCCTCACCCAAGCGAGTTCGTTGCCGACGTCCGAGCTGCCCTCTCCCACAAGGGGAGAGGGCGCGCATCAATGGGCATCCGGCGAGCTACTCTAGCGATTGAGCCAGGCCCAGACGATGCCGGCTGCGATCGCGGCGACAATGATGGTGACGGCGATCGCCCATGTGCTGACGCGGACGGCGCCGATCATCTGCCGTTCGGCCTCGTTCTCCGCGATCTCGCGGTTGCGCTGCTTCTCGTCGGATGCGCTCATGGGCGGCCTCCGAGCGCAGCATAGCACATAACACGTGACGAAAGTAATTCGGGTTGCCGCTCACCTCTTCGAGGTGAAAGCAGCCTTACGGGCTTTTGATGAAGCACATGCCCATGCGAGAGGTCTTGCCGGCGGCCTGACAGACGAGTCCCTCAGCGCAGGTCCAGTTGCGAAAACTCCGGTCGTTGTCCGCGGCTTTCGCGCTTTGCTGATAGCAATGGGCGCCCCAGCCATCCTCATATTCGGTGCCGGCAAGCTCGGTGCTGCCGCGTAGCTGCGGGCGGTTGGAGAAGCCGCGGGAGAAATCCGGCTGGGTGTTGCGGGCAAATGCAGCCAGGATGTCGCGGCGCCGGACCTGGTCGCCGAAGAAATGCGGCGAGGCCGGCACCACTGTGGTATTCGACGGCTTGGCCGCCATCCAGTCGACGCCGGGGAAATGGAAGCCGCCGATGCCGCGGGTCTGGTGGCATCCGGCGCAGGTGATATCGTTGAGCCGGCGCTCGAAGCCCGCGACCGAGCGGATGTTCTGCAGCCTGGTGCCGTCTTCCGCCGCCTTCCTCAGCGCACCGACGACATCATTGTCATCGAATGCAGCCGCGCTGCTTTCACCCTGCATCATCCCATATTCGGGTTGCAGTTCCGACAGGTCGAAGCCAACAGGCGTCGGCGCGATCGCAGCCTTGGCGAGGAATTTCTCCGGGATCAGGATCGTGCCACGGTCGAGCTCTGCGAAATGGCTGGGATCGAGCAGCCAGTTCTTGAACTCGCGCTTCAGGTTCTGATCGGAGAGGATGCGATCGCGATCGATCTGGTTCTCCAGCGGCGCTTCCGCGAAGCGCCCGGCGTCGCTGATGAAGTTGAACACTTTCAGGAGATAGTCGGTGCGGAAATCGCGCGTCGGCGATTTCGGCGCGTGCGCGATCTGCAGGTTGGTCTCGATTTGCTCGATATTCTGGTAGCCGATCAGGTCGAGCGGGCCGTCCTTGCCGGTCAGCTTTTCAAGTCCCCCCTCGCCCGCCGATGAAACGTCGCTGATGGCAAGCCAGCGCCGCGCGATCTCGCGGCAAGTGATCGCGGCACCGTTTCGATCGCGCGCGCCCTCGCCCTTCGCCTTCAAGACCAGATTGAGCGTCATCGGCAGCCGTTGCGAGACCGCGTTCTCGCCGATCACGGGCGCATCGATGCGCGTGAGCCGATAGATCAGCCGGATTTCGCCGCAGCTTTCGGGCGAGACATAGGCGCGGTCCATACGGTTGACGATGCCGGCCAGCACGAAGCGCGTTGCTGCGGAGTAAAGCTGCGCGCGATCGAATAGCTGGAAGGCGAAGCTATCGCCGACGCCGATGGTTTCGTTCGGAAGCTCTTGGCTGTGCTTTGAGATGTAGCGATCGAACTCGCGATCGAGCGCCGCGCGGATCGGCGCCATCGACGGCAGCGCGAACAGTTCGGCATCGTCGAGCGGAAGATCGGTCTGGCGCTGCGGCGACAGCATGCGCCCGAGACCGAACCTGCCATGATCGAGATCACGGAGCACTGAGGGATCGGTAATCGCTGTGCCGCGTTCCAGCGCCTTGTCCTGTGCGGCACGCGCCGCCAAGGCGCCGCACAGCAGGGCGAGCAGGATCGTGAGGAAACGCAGCGCACGGCTCATGCCCCACTAACACCGCGCTAGGGGGCGTATTCAAGTCAAAAGCCGTCTCACATCGCGGTGAGGATGTAGCCCGGGTGGAGCGATAGCGTCACCCGGGATCACTCGTCATCGCTGATGCAGTAGTCCCGGGTTGCGCTGCGCTCCACCCGGGCTACGAGAGCTACAAACTAGCGCGCGACGATCAGGCCCTTGCTGGTGACGACCACCCAGCGGCCGTCCTGGCGGCGGATCGCATCGACGCGGCCGAGGCCGGGGATGGGATCGCCGGCATAGACCTCGTAGAGGCCCCGGCGGCCCTCGATCAATGCGCCGCCATTGCTGACGTCGCGCAGCACCCAACCGTCCACGGTCGGCATGCGGCCGATTTCAGGCTTTGGAGCCGCGGCAGCCGCCGTGGTCGCCGGTGGCGTCACACTGCCGGTGACGTCCTTGACCGCGGCAGGTTGAGCCGCGGCAACCGGGGCCGGCGCGGCTGAAGCAGCCTTCAGCTTCTCGACGGTCTCGCTGAGCTTGGCGAGTTTCGCGGCCGGCTCGGCCTGCGCCTTCTCGAGCTTGTCGAGGCGATCGCTGGTCTTGCTGAACTGGCTCGTTCCCGTCTTGGAGGCGTGCTCGAGCCCGGCCTTGAGCGCGCCGACATCGGCATCGATGCGCGCGATCGAAGCTTCGAGCGCGGAGTCCTTCGGCGGAACGACTGCTGCTGCCGCCGTAGCGGGCTTCGCGTAATAGCCGAGACCTGCGGTGGCGAGCGCACCACCAACGGCGCCTGCCGCGGTCGCGAGCGCGACGACCGCCGCCATCGCGGCAAAGCGGCGATTGCCCGACGATACCGGCTTCTCGTCATTGACGGGCTTGGCGGCCACGCCTTCGTCGTCCCAGATGCGATCGCCCGGCGACATGATCATGAGCTTGCCGGGGGTACGCGGTGGTTCTGCTGCGGCCGGCTCGATCCGGGTCGGCTCGACCTTGGGCGCTTCGGCCTTGATGGCTTCGAACTTGGGAGTGTCAGATTTGGGCGCTTCAAAGTTGGGCGCCTCGAACTTGGGAGCGTCCGCTTTGGGCGCCGTCTCTTCCTGGTTTGCCGCGATCTCCGAAGACGCGGACGCCGACACCGGTTCGCTTGCGGCGGACGGAGCGGCCGGCCCGGCGCCGCTGGCTCCGGCTTCAGCTTGGATCGGGGCGCGCTCTTGCTCACTCACGTTCAAAGTCTCCAGATTAGGTTGACCATTTGGTAACTTTTATTGCTTGCGAAATCGTTACTGGCTGGAGGTCTTACCGAAATTTAAGGAACTTTCCGGGCCATCACGACGTGCATCGCTGACTCTCAGGTAGATGACGTCAATTTTGAGGAAGGCCGGATGAACCGGACATGACCGGGACGGCAGCGGTATCGTGAGGCCGATCGTCTCACTGCACCGTCGTTCCGGGGCGCGCGAAGCGCGAGCCCGGAATCCATTTCGCGACTTTGCACGCGGCCCGATGGATTCCGGGTTCGATGCTTCGCATCGCCCCGGAATGACAGGCGTTTACATCACTACCGGCGCATCCGGCAGTTCGTTCCGGCCGCGGCCCTGCGGCGGGAAATGTCTGGCGAGTTCGCGTGAGACGGCCTCGATGCCCTTGATGGCGCCATGCTCGAAATGGCCGGTGCGGAAATCTTCTTCCATGATGCGACAAATCGCCTCCCAGCCTTCCGCGCCCACCTTGGCGTGGATGCCGCGGTCCGCAACGATCTCGACGTCGCGGTCGGCGAGCAGGAGGTAGATCAGGACGCCGTTGTTGTGCGCGGTGTCCCAGATGCGCAAATGCGCGAACACGTCGAGTGCGCGCTCGCGTGCCAACTGGTTGCGCAACAACGGCACGCCGTCGAGCGCGCCTTCGACGACGAAGCGGATCTGGCCGGAATGGGTGGCTTCGCCGGCCTTGATCGCCTGTTCGATCGCATCGAGCACGCGCGGCGGAAACAGGCGCCGCGTCCGCCAGCGGTGTTCGACGAGGTGCCTGCTGATGCGCCGGATGTTCATGCTACCAGCTCCCCGATGCGCCGCCGCCGCCAAAGCTGCCGCCCCTGCCGCTGAAGCCGCCGCCCCCATTGTCGCGGGAGTTGCGGCCGCCGTCGGGCCAAGAGCCGCCATAGCCGCCGCCATAACCACCGCCCGGCCAGCCGCCGCGCTGATAGCCGCCCGGACCGCCCCACCCCCAACTGCCGGCCAACAAGGTGACGACGACAGCGATGATCGCAAGCAGCACCGCGGCGGCAAGTGAACCCGCAAGCATCCAGGCGAAGAAGCCAACGATACCGCCGGTGGCGGCGGCGCCGAGCAGCCGCCCGAGCATCGTGCGCAGAAAAGAGCCCAGCACGAAGATTCCGACAATGACGAAGGGATTGAACGGATCGATCTGGTCGAAGAGGTTAGGCGCCTGCCAGTGTTCGGGCTCCGGCGCGGGTAACTGTTCGCCCTCGACCAGGCGGATCATCCGGTTGATGCCGGCTGCGACGCCGCCAGCGAAGTCGCCGGTCTTGAATTTCGGCGTGATGACCTCGTCGATGATGCGCCTTGTGGTGGCATCCGTGAGCACGCCTTCGAGCCCGTAGCCGACCTCGATCCGCAGATGGCGATCGTTCTTGGCGATGACGAGCAATGCGCCGTCGTCGATCTTCCTGCGGCCGATCTTCCAGGCTTCCGCGACGCGGATCGAGAACTGCTCGATGGTCTCTTCGCCCGTGGTCGGCACGATCAGCACCGCGATCTGGCTGCCCTTGCGTTTCTCCAGATCCTCCAGCGTCTGCGTCAGCGAGGCGATGTCGCCGGGCGACAGCGTTCCGGTCGTGTCGACGACGCGGCCGGTGAGTGGCGGCACCGCGACTTCGGCGAAGGCTGGAAAAATCCAGCCCACCAGCAGCGCAAGCAGGATGGCGCGTGCAGCGTTCATCGGAAGCGGATCGCAGCGTTGAATTATTTCGACGACGGCGAAGGCGATGGGTTGAAATCGACCTTCGGCGCGACCGAAATCTCCTTCTCGTTCTCGACCGTAAAGTTCGGCTTCTCCTTGTAACCAAATAGCATCGCGGTCAGATTGGTCGGGAAGGTGCGGATGCCGACATTATAATCCTGCACCGACTTGATGTAGCGGTTGCGCGCCACCGCGATGCGGTTCTCGGTGCCTTCGAGCTGCGACACCAGATCGCGGAACAGCGCATCGGATTTGAGCTGAGGATAGTTCTCGGTCACGACCAGAAGCCGTGACAGCGCGCCGGTGAGTTCGCCCTGGGCCTGCGTGAATTTCTGGAAGGCTGCGGGATCGTTCAGCACTTCCGGCGTTGCCTGGATGCTGCCGACCTTGGCGCGCGCATTGGTGACGCCGAGCAGCACATCCTTCTCCTGTTGCGCAAAACCCTTCACGCTATTGACGATGTTCGGCACGAGATCGGCGCGGCGCTGATACTGGTTGACCACTTCCGACCAGCTCGACTTGACCTGCTCGTCATTGGACTGGATCGCGTTGTAACCGCAATTGGTCAGGCTCAATGTCGCCAGCGCCGCCAGCACGCTCCAAAATCTCCGCATCGCAATTCTCCCGGTCTGCTCTCGCGCTAGAGTAGCAGATCAGGGGCGGCAAATTGCACATTTTTCGTCATTCCGGGGCGCGCGCAGCGCGAACCCGGAATCCATTTTTCCGCTGGTAGATGCGGCGCAATGGATTCCGGGCCTGCGCCTTACGGCGCATCCCGGAATGACAAGTGGTGAGAGCTTACGACTGCACGGCCTTCGCGTCCTGGATCGCCTTCCAGATCTTTACCGGCGTCAGCGGGGTGTTGAGCTTGGTGATGCCGAGCTCGCTCAGCGCGTCCATCACGGCGTTGGTGATGCATGGCGGGCCGCCGATCGCGCCGGATTCGCCGCAGCCCTTGGCGCCGAGCGGGTTGGTCTTGCATGGCGCGGACAGATCGAGCGTGACCACGATCGGTGGCACGTCGGCCGCGCGCGGCACGCAATAATCCTGATAGGTCGCAGTCAAGAGCTGGCCTTCCTCGCTGTAGGCGACGCCCTCATAGAGCGCCTGCCCGATGCCTTGCGCGACGCCGCCGTGAATCTGGCCCGTCACAGCATCGGGTTGACGGCGACGCCGACATCGTCGACCGTGGTGTAGCGCACCACGCGGGTGACGCCGGTCTCCGGATCGATCTCGAGCTCGCAAATATGCGTGCCGTTGGGCCAGCTCGGGCCGTCGACCTCGCCCTGGCTGTCGACAGAGAGACGCGCGCCGTTTTCCTTCTTGGCGATCTCGAACAGGCTGACGCGCTTGTCGGTGCCGACCACGGTGAGGAAGCCGTCGCGATACTCGATGTCCTCGACGGAAGCTTCCAGCAGGTTGGATGCCTTTTCGCGCGCCTTGTTGATCATGTCGTTGGTCGACACCGCCACGGCCGTGCCGCCGACGAACAGCGAACGCGAGCCGACGCTGCCGAAGCCGGTGGCAAGATCCGTATCTCCCTGGACGACATCGATCTTGTCGAGGGGAACGCCGAGCGTATCCGAGATCATCTGGGTGTAGGTGGTCTGCAGCCCCTGTCCCATCGCCATGGTGCCGGAATGCAGGATGATGCGCCCCTCCGCGGTCGCATGCAGGTTGACCTTCTCGGTGTGCGCGCGGCCACCGGTCCATTCGATGTAGCTGGTCAATCCGCGGCCGTAGAGCAGGCCCCTCTTCTTCGCGGCTTTTTTGCGTGCGGCGAACCCGTTCCAATCGGCGAGATCGGAAGCGCGCTCCAGCATGTGCGCGAAGGCGCCGGAATCATAGACCTGGCCGACCGCGTTGGTGTAGGGCAATTGCGCCGGCTTGATGTAGTTGACTTTGCGGATCGTGCGCGGATCCATGCCGATCTGACGCGCTGCGGCATCGAACAAACGCTCGACGATGAACACCGCTTCCGGCCGGCCCGCGCCACGATAGGCGCCGACCGGCGCGGTGTGGGTCATCACCGACTTCACCTCGAAACGCACCAGCGGCAGATCGTAGACGCCGGTCTGCACGAACGGGCCGAGCACCAGCGGAATGATGTTGCCGGCTCCGGTGGAATAGGCGCCGGTGCCGCCGATCGAACGCACGCGATAGGCGAGCACGCGACCCTTGGCATCGAGCGCGAACTCGCCGGTCGAGGTGAGGTCGCGGCCATGGGTGCCGCCAACGAAATCGTCGGTGCGGTCGCCGCGCCAGCGGATCTTCTTGTTCAGCTTGGTGGCGGCGTAGGCGACGATGCCGTCCTCCGGATAGAGATTGGTCTTCTGGCCAAAGCCGCCGCCGATATCGCCGACCAGCACGCGGACGCTCTCCTTCGGCCGCTTCAGGATCGCCTCCGCCAGCACATCGCGAGTCGAGCCTGGCGTCTGGGACTGCACATGCAGGATCAGGCGGCCGGTCTTCTTCTCAATCTCGGCAATCGTCGAGCGCGGCTCCATCGCCGACGGCACCAGGCGCTGGCTGACGAGATCGAGCGAGACCACGTGGTCGGCTCTTGCGAAGGCTTCCTCGACCTTGGCGGCGTCGCCATAGCTCATGGCGGCGACGATGTTGTCGGGCGCTTCCGGCCACACCAATGGCGCGCCGGGCTTGATCGCCTCGACCGGATCGACCACCGCGGGCAGCACGTCGTAATCGACCACGATCGCCTCAGATGCGGTCTGCGCCAGCACGCGCGACGTCGCGACCACAACCGCCACCGGCTCACCGGCAAAGCGCACCACTTCATGCGCGAGCAGCCGGCGCGGCGGCACCGTCATCGGCGCGCCGTCCGGCCGCTTGAAGATCGCAAGCGTCGGAATGGTGCCGATGTCATCGGCCACGAGATCGGCGCCGGTATAGACCGCCTCGACATCAGGCATCTCCGCGGCCGCCTTGATATCGATCGAAACGATCCTGGCATGGGCATGCGGCGAGCGCAGCACATGCAGCCACAACGCGCCGTCTTCCGGCTTGTCATCGATGAACTGTCCCTTCCCGGTGAGCAGTCGCTGGTCTTCCAAACGCTTGACCGGCTGGCCCGCACCGAAACGCAAATCACCGGGAAGAATGTTCATCAGTCCGTCCTTCAAGTCTTCTTGAGATGGTGCGCGTTTTAACGGATTTTCAGGGTGAGACAACTCGTCGGGCGAAAACAAATATGTCATCCGGCGCGCGCCAATCATCGGCACGTCGGAGCACCCAGCCGATGCCGCCCAATCGATCAAATCGATGCCTGATTTTTCAACGAAGATGATGATATCAGGCGTGTCGACCCGCCAGGGCGCTCGCCAACGCAAGTCTTGCGCCAGCGGTCCCGCACGATTTGTCGCGCGGAAGGTTCTTGAAACCAGGCTGCGGAACGCTAGCTGTTTCATGGTGCGACGATGGCTGCCCCCGGGACGGCGGCCCGACTGCACCACTGCTTGGAGCGGCCCATATCGGTTTTGATCGGAGGGCGGTCATGAACAACAAGATGCGTTTCAATATCGGATATGCGATTGCGGCGATATTCGGTATCATGCTTGTTCAATACGTCTATGTCAGCGCCAGCAAGATCGCCGCGATTCCCTACAGCGAATATCAGCAATTGCTGCGCCAAGGGAAGATCGAGAGCGTCGGCATCTCCGACCGCACGCTTCAGGGCACCTTGAAAGAGCCGCTGCCCGGCGGACAGAAGCAATTCATCACCACGCGTGTCGATCCGGAGGTCGCGCAAGAGCTCGAGAAATACAACGTCCGCTTCACCGGACAGATCGAGAGCACGTTCCTGCGCGATCTGCTCTCGTGGATCATGCCGGTGCTGTTGTTCTTCGGCCTGTGGTGGTTCATCGCCAGGCGCGCCGCGCAAGGCGGAGGCCTTGGCGGCGGGCTGATGGCGATCGGCAAGAGCAAGGCCAAGATCTATGTCGAGGCCGATACCGGCGTGAATTTCAGCGATGTCGCCGGCGTCGACGAAGCCAAGGACGAGCTGCGCGAGGTGGTCGATTTCCTGAAGAATCCGACCGAGTACGGCCGGCTCGGCGGGCGCATGCCCAAGGGTGTGCTGCTGGTCGGCCCGCCCGGCACCGGCAAGACGCTGCTCGCCAAGGCGGTTGCCGGCGAGGCCAAGGTGCCGTTCTTCTCGATCTCCGGTTCCGAATTCGTCGAGATGTTCGTCGGCGTCGGCGCGGCGCGCGTGCGCGACCTGTTCCAGCAGGCGCACCAGAAGGCGCCCGCGATCATCTTCATCGACGAGCTCGATGCGCTCGGCCGCGCCCGCGGCATCGGCCCGTTCGCCGGCGGCCATGATGAAAAGGAGCAAACGCTGAACCAGCTCCTGGTCGAGCTCGACGGCTTCGACTCGCGCTCCGGGCTCGTGATCCTCGCCGCCACCAACCGGCCCGAAATCCTCGATCCCGCGCTGCTCCGCGCCGGCCGCTTCGACCGCCAGGTGCTGGTCGACCGCCCGGACAAGAAGGGACGCATCGACATCCTCAAGGTTCACATCAAGAAGGTGAAGCTTGCGCCCGGCGTCGACCCCGAAGCGGTCGCAGCGCTGACGCCGGGATTCACCGGCGCCGATCTCGCCAACCTCGTCAACGAGGCCGCGCTGCTGGCGACGCGCCGCGGCGGCGATGCCGTCACCATGAGCGACTTCAACAATGCGATCGAGCGCATGGTGGCCGGGCTCGAAAAGCGCAACCGGCTGCTCAATCCGAAGGAGCGCGAGATCGTCGCCTATCACGAGATGGGCCATGCGCTGGTGGCGCTGTCACTGCCGGGCGTCGATCCCGTGCACAAGGTCTCGATCATTCCGCGCGGCGTCGGCGCGCTCGGCTACACCATCCAGCGTCCGATCGAGGACCGCTTCCTGATGACGAAGGAGGAACTGGAGAACAAGATGGCGGTGCTGCTCGGCGGCCGCGTCGCCGAGCTAATCGTGTTCGATCATCTTTCCACCGGTGCGGCCGACGATTTGCGCCGGGTGACCGATATCGCCCGCAGCATGGTGACGCGCTACGGCATGTCGGAAAAGCTCGGCAGCATCGCCTATGACCGCGAGCCCGGCAATTTTCTGGCCGGCGCCGACCGGCCCTACCCCATGCCGGAACGCGACTATGCGGAAGAGACTGCGGCCGTGGTCGACCACGAGGTGCGCGACATCGTCGAGCGCGTCTTCCAGCGCACCCAGGGCATCCTGAGCGCGCGGCGCGCTGTCCTCGACCGCGCAGCGAAGAAGCTGCTCGAGAAAGAGACGCTGGAGCAGCGCGACCTGGAAGCGTTGATCCGCGAGACGCCGCCGGAGGGACTTCGCGCGGTATGAGATATAGATTTGTAGGGTGGGCAAAGCGCAGCGTGCCCACCATCACGAACTGAGCAAGAAATGGTGGACACGGCTGCGCCTTTGCCCACCCTACGGTAGCTACCTGCGAACCGCGGAAGCACCGACCGTTGCACTACCCGACTGCAGGCGACCGGGCAGAGGCGCGGCGTTTGTCGTGTTGCTCCAGGTGGGAACTGCGTTTGTCGAGCCTACCGATGGCCAATAGTACGATCCCACTGATGGCGCGACGACCGAGCCGTAGCCAGCAGTTCCGGCTGTTTGCGCCGCCGTTTGCGCCAGCGCCGCCGTGCTCGAGAGAGCAAGTGCAGTTGCCAGCATGATTGCAGCGAGTTTCATGGCTGGTTCCTTTCTGGTTGTATTCTTGTATTCACAGCAGATGTGGGGAGCTGGTTGACTCCTTGAAACGAACGTTTTCATCACGCTCTTTCAATCCAGCGCGATCCGGACGCCGCGGAGCATGAAATGGTGGGCACGGCGCAAGCGCGCCTTTGCCCCACCCTCATATGGGGCTTTGTGAGTCAAGGCTCTCAACGAACGGGTGTGGGTCGGGTTTTTGCGGTGAGAGGGCGGCGCGCGGAGCCATGCGTAGCGCAGCGCGACGACTGGGCCCCGGGTGAGGATTGGCTTCCGAAGATTTCTGCAGCTCACGGCATCACCTCATATCCGGTCGGATCGGCTGATCCGTACCCACCTTCCGCATGCTGGCGGCGAGGAAGCCAAGAGGATGAGACCCATCTACAAAACGGCGTTGTGGAAGCCCTTGGGTGGCACGGTCATCATCCATCCTGTACGGGGCGCGCGGCGCGGGCCGCCTCGCCCTGGTTGGGTGTTTGGTGCTATGCCTTCATCACGGCCTCTTCCGGAACAAGACCGCTGGTGAGATAGCGCCACAGCGCCACGATCAGCTTGCGCGCCAGGGCGACGATGGCGACGCGCTTGGCGCGCCTGCCGGCGTTCTCCGTGCGGCTGCGGAACCAGCGGCTGAGCGCGCTGTCCGGCTGATGGCGCAGCCAGAGCCAGGCCAGTTCGATCGTCTTGTGGCGGGCGCGGCGGTTGCCGGCCTTGCGGATCCCCTGCTCGCGGTCGATGCCGCCGCTTTGCCAGGGACTGGGCGCCAAGCCGCAGTAGCTCGCGACCTCGCGCCGGTTGCGGAAGTCCTTGTAGAACACCTCCTGCACCAGCGTCGTGGCAAACGCCGGGCCAAGCGCCTTGAGTTGCTGCAACTGATCCCGTCGCTTCGCCATCGGTGCGGGCGTCGCAGCGGCTTGCGCAGCGGTCTGGGCCTGCTCCAGCGCCTTGAGCTGGTCACGCACCAGCATCAGCCGGGCATGCTCGCGCTTCACTTCGGCCAGAAGCTGCGGCGGCAACGGCTGCCCTTGCCAGTCCCGCTGCTGCTCCAGCCAGGCGAGCCAGTTGCGCCGTCGCAGGGCCCCGACCGCCAGACCCAGCAGACGCAGCAGCGCCTTCATCCGGTTGGTATGGGCGGTCTGCTCCGTCACCAGTCGCTCGCGCTCGCGGCTGGCCCGCCGGGCGTCCTCTTCGGCCACGCTCGGCACCCGGACGATCCGCACCACCCGCGGCTCGCCCCGCAAATAGGCCATCAAGGTGCGCAGCAGAAGCTCGCCGTCGATCCGGTCTGTCTTCGCCCGCCGCGACCGCTGCTCCACTGCGATGCTCGCCGGGTCGAACACGAAGTTCGTGATCCCAGCCGCTTCCAGCCGCCGGTGCAGCCAGAAGCCGTCATAGCCGGCCTCGTAGCAGCTCACCACCCGCGGCGCCGCGCCAAGCTTCGACGGCGCCCGCGCCTTGACCTGCTCGATCAGCGCCAGCAGCCCGGCATGATCGCCGCCTTCCAGCTTGTGGCGCGATATCCGGTCCCGATCCGGACTGTGCAGCGTCACCAGCCACGTCTTCTGACGCAGTTCGATCGCAACGAAAATCGTGCCACAATGCCCGGCGGTGGGCGTGCTCTTGGTCGATGCTTGCATCAGACTCTCCGATGGTTCGAGTGTGGAAACCCAAACCTACCGGAAAGGGCGCGCTCACCGCCCCATGGAATCTACAAGACTACGAGTCCAGCTCCTGCAGCGCCGCTTCGACCAGCTTGCGCTGATCGTGCGTCAGCGGCGCCTGTGGCGGGATGGGGTCGCCGACGTCGTAGCCCTGGATCGAGAGGCCGGCCTTGATGCAGGCGGCGAGGTTGAAGCGAGCGAAGGCCTCGTTGATGCGCCAGAGCTTTCGCTGCAGCGCCATCGCCTCGTCCCAGCGCCCGCGGCGGCAGAGATTGTAGAGCTCGACGCTCTGCCGCGGGATGATGCAAGCGGGGCCAGCCATCCAACCAAGCCCGCCGGTCAGCATCACGGCGGCGGGAATATGGGCCGAGGCCGAGAACACTTTGATGTTGTCGCCGCAGCGATTCATGATCGACAACAGCCGGCCAGTGTTGGTCGAGGCATCCTTGATGTAGCCGATGCGCGGATGGGCGGCGAGGCGCTCGATGACGTCGAGCGTCAGGTCCGAACGCTGGAATTGCGGATTGGTGTAGATCACCACGGGAATGTCGACCGCGTCCGCGATGGCGCGGAAGTAGGATTCGACGCGTGCGTCCGGCAGTGGGAAATAGGCTTCGAGGATCGCGAGAATCCCGTCGGCGCCGCGCTTCTGATAGGCCTTGGCCTGCGCCACCGCATCCGCCGTCGAGGTCGAGGCGACGCCGGCAACGACCGGCACGCGGCCATTGGCCGCCTCGATGGTCGTCTGCACCACCTGCGCGCGTTGCGCATTGTTGAGATAGGCGAATTCGCCGGTCGAGCCGAGCGGCGTCAATCCGTGCACGCCCGCCTTGATCAAATCATCGCACAGCCGGCCCAGCACCTCGGTGCGGATATGGCCGGCGGGATCGAGCGGCGAGACCAGGTAGGGAAAGACGCCGTGGAAATCAGCCATGCTGCAACCTCGTGGACGGCGAGACATAGTCGGGATCGTGCGCGAAGGGAAGCGGCGCGCCGCTGCGCAGCGCGTCAAGCACTTCGGCAAAGTCGGTCCGGGCGCGGAAGCCGAGCAGACGCTCGGCCTTGGCGGGATCGTAGATGCGGCCGATGCTGTGCGGCAAGCGCCAATTCCGCTTGGCGTAGAGCGCGGCCACGTCAGGGAAATGGCGCGCGATCACGCTTGCTGCATCTGATTTCAGCGCCTCGACCTCGGCCGGCGCGAAAGGCGGCGGCGCGCTGACGATGAATATCTCGAAGCCTTTCGCCCGGTCGAGCGCCGCCAGATGCGCGTCCGCGGCGTCCTCGACGGTGAGGCGGCGGTGCAGGAATTCGTTCGCCTTGAGATTCTCGCCGGAAAATCCGCGCTCGGTGTCATCTTCCTCCGGAAAGAAGCGGCTGGTGCGCAGCACGGCGCAGTTCAGCCCGTGCTCGCGGCTATAGATGCGGCATAGCCCCTCGGCGGCAAGCTTGGTCACGCCGTAGATATTGCGCGGCTCGAGCGGGCCCGCCGTCTCGTCGAGCCAGACCGCGGCATGTCCCTCGCCTTCCCTGATCGCCTGCGAGATCATCAGCGACGTCGTCGAGGTGAAGATGAAACGGTCATGACGCGCGGCGACCGCCGCCTGCAGCAGATTGAGCGTGCCTGATACGTTGACGTCGACAAAGGCCTGCGGCGAAAAGCGCACGATATCCGGCTTGTGCAGGGCGCCCGCATGGATCACGGCTTCGATGCCGTGATCGGCGAACACCCGCTCGACGACCGCGCGGTCGGCGACCGAGCCAATCACATCAGTCGCTTCGCCCGCGACGATGTCGAGGCCGATCACGTGATGGCCGGCTTGCCCCAGTCTCGGCGCGAGAAAGCGCCCCAGCCAGCCGGAGGAACCGGTGAGCAGAATACGCATGGCGATGATGGCAGGCCCCTATCCGAAAACTTTCGCGATCGCCGCCTGCGCGTCGCTCTGGATCCGCTTCAGGTGATCCTCCCCGCGGAAGCTTTCGGCGTAGATCTTGTAGACATCCTCGGTCCCCGACGGCCGCGCCGCGAACCACCCGGAATCGGTCTCAACCTTGACGCCGCCGAAGGATTGGTCGTTGCCCGGCGCCTTGGTCCTGACCACGCGGACCGGCTCGCCGGCGAGCTCCTTCATGTTGAGTTGCTCCGGACCCACAGCCTTGAGCGCGCTCTTCTGCTTCGGCGTTGCCGCGACGTCGATGCGCTCATAGAAGGGCACGCCGAGCTCAGCGGTGAGATCAGCGAAGAGCTGGCTCGGGTCGCGACCCGTTTTGGCGATGATCTCCGCCGCAAGCAGGCCCAGGATGATGCCGTCCTTGTCAGTGGTCCACACCGAGCCGTCGCGCTTCAGGAAGGAGGCGCCGGCGCTCTCCTCGCCCGCGAAGCCGAACGCGCCGGTGCCGAGCCCCTCGACGAACCATTTGAAGCCGACCGGCGTCTCCACCAGCTTGCGGTTCAGCTTCTTCGCGACGCGATCGATGATCGAGGAGGAGACGATAGTCTTGCCGATCGCGGCGTTCGCGCCCCATTGCGGGCGTTGGCCGAACAGATAGGCGATCGATACCGCAAGGAAATGGTTGGGGTTCATCAAGCCGTTCGAGCGCGTCACGATGCCATGTCTGTCAGCATCGGTGTCGTTGGCGAACGCGACATCGAACTTCTCGCGCATCTGGATCAGGCTCGCCATCGCGTAGGGCGAGGAGCAATCCATGCGGATCTTGCCGTCCCAGTCCGCGGTCATGAAACGGAAGGCCGGATCGACCGCATTGTTCACTACGCTGGCGTTGATCCCATGGCGCTCGATGATCGGCTGCCAGAAATGCACCGCCGCGCCGCCGAGCGGATCGATGCCGATCCTCACGCCAGCGGATCTGACCAACGCCAGGTCGACCGTGTTGCCGAGATCGGCGACATAGGGCGTGATGTAATCGTAAAGATGCGTCGACGGCGCCTTGCGTGCGCGGTCGTAAACCATCCGCGCGACGCCTTTCAAGCCGGCTTCCAGATAGCGGTTGGCGTTCTTCTCGATGATGCCGGTGACGTCAGTATCGGCGGGCCCGCCATGCGGCGGGTTGTATTTGTAGCCGCCATCTTCCGGCGGATTATGTGACGGCGTGATGACAACACCATCCGCAAGGCCGGAGGTCTTGCCCTTGTTGTAAGTAAGGATCGCGTGCGAGATGACCGGCGTCGGCGTATAGCCGCCGCGCTCGTCGATCATGATCTCGACGCCGTTGCCGGCGAACACCTCGACCGCGCTCGCCAGCGCCGGTTCCGCCAGCGCGTGGGTGTCGATGCCAATGAACAGCGGCCCGGTCAGCCCGGCCTCGCGGCGATAGTCGCAGATCGCCTGCGTGGTTGCGAGGATATGATCCTCATTGAAGGAATTCCGCAGCGAGGAACCGCGATGGCCCGAGGTTCCGAAGGAAACCCGTTGCGTGGCGTCGGCGGGATCGGGCTTCGATGCAAAATACGCCGTGACGAGCCGCGGGATGTTCGCAAGCGAAGCGGGATCGACCGGCTTGCCTGCTGCAGGATTTGGTGCAGTCACGTGACCTCTCAGGACCAATGCTGTCTTTGAGACATCACTATAGGGGCGAGCCGGGTGCAGGCAAAGCGTTATGCGGCGCGCGCGATCACTGCCGTGCTCCCTCTCCCCGTTCTTACGGGGAGAGGGTTGGGGTGAGGGGCTCTATCCGCGATTCACGCTATTCGACCGTAGGAGAGAGCCCTCACCCGGCGCTGCGCCATAGCCGAAGCGCCGCTTCGGCGTTCTCCAAGGACGGCCGCCGAAGGCGGCCTACGCCTCTCCCGCAAGCGGGAGAGGTGAAGCTTCAACTAAATGGCACCACAGTCAGGCGACCGAGGCCTGCCGAACAACCGCCTCGGCCTCTATCCGGGCCTCATATGCGACGAGGAATTCGTCGAACTTTGCATAGGGCAATGGCGGCGACACCAGGTAGCCCTGGCCGGCCTCGACGCCGCAACCGAGCAGCGCCTGGCGCTGTTCGGCCGTCTCGATGCCCTCGGCGATCACGTTCATCCTGAGCTTCGCCGCGAGCCGCACCAGCATCTCGACGATGGTCGCAGCCGAACCATCCTGCACGATGGTATCGACGAAGAACTTGTCGATCTTCATGGTGTTGACCCCGAGCCGCTTGATCTGGGACAGACCGCTGTGGCCGACGCCGACATCGTCCATCGCGACCTTGAAACCGTGCTCGCGCAACGCTTCGATGACGGCAGCCGCCTTCTCCAGGTCCGGAAATGCTTCGCGCTCGGTCACCTCGATCACGATCTGGCGCGCCGAGACGCCGCTGTCCCTGACCTCACGGCGAAGCCGGTCGACAAAACCCTCGCTGAGCAGATGGCGCGGAGTGATGTTGACCGACATCTTGAAATATTTGTCCGCCGCAAGCCGCGGGCGCATCTCCTTCAAGGCCAATGCGAGGATCTGCCAGGTGATCGCCTCGATGCGGCCACTGGATTCAGCAAGCGGAATGAAATTCATCGGCGGCGTGACGCTGCCGTCCCGGTGCACCCAACGCGCCAGCACCTCGCACCCCCCGATCGCGCCAAAGCGCAGATCGAAGGTCGGCTGGAAGTACGGCTCGAATTCGTGCCGCGCCAAGCCGCGGTCGATATCGGCAATCGGCCCTTCCAGGCGCGCCACTGCCCGCGTCAGCAACAGGCCGAAAGCGAGGCCGAGCACGGCGCCGAGCAGCATCGACGGCCAATAGCCGTCCCTGTTCCAATGCCGCAGGGCGTCGGGCGCGACCCGGACCAGTGCGCGCAAGGGATAGCGGTGCGATGCGCTGCTGAAGGTCACGGCGTCGGTCGCGTCAAACACCTGCGAGGCGGCAAATCGCCCGATATCGGCGCTGTTGTCGAGCTGGGCCACCACCTCGCCGTGGTCACGCAATTCCGCGGGCAGGATGTCAAACAGGGTGGCGCTGACGCCAAGGATGGCGACCAGCGAAGACTTCGCATCGATGTCCTTCAAGACGCCAAGCGCGACGCCATTGATCTGGTCGACCCGAAACAGCAGGAGGCTGTGATCGGCGGTCCGCAGCATGCGCGGCCGCGTGACCCATTCATTGTCGAACTCGAGCGTCTCCGAATAGGCCGAGCAGATCACCGATCCTTCCCGGTTGACGAGGCGGATGTCCTTGACCTGGGAACGCTGATAGACCTTGAGGCGCACGGCCTGGAGGGAAGCCGCATCGCAGGTCATCGGACCGCGCCGCATGACGTCGTTGAGCGTGGCAACGCTGGAATCCACCGCGACTTCGGAGCGTCGCAGCGCGATATTGGCCAATTCCTCAAGCTGCTTGGATTGCTGCGCGTCGATCGCGGTGGTCGCGACAAAATGTCCGCCTGCCGCAAAGGCGGCCACGCTGGCCGCGACCAGCGCACTCCTGGCCAGATAGGGCCATCGCCGCATCATGAACGCACGCACACACCCCTGGACGATCGACCCACTATGAGTAGAAGCCGCTAACATTCTGTTGAAGCGCCGCCTGCTTGGATCGTTGACATCAGGTTAACGGGAACCGCCGCGGCAATCACCGCTGCGTTACATTCCAGTACGATGTCCCGTATGCGCCCCCACACGCGACTTGCCCGAAAGTGGCGTGAAAGGTTAACGTGGATTAACCTACCCCTTGCAGGCCGGAGATGATCGGCGAATTGACCCCGAGAGTTCTGCTCGCGATCGGTTATGTCGCCGTGACGGCGCCCGCCCTCGCCCAGGACGATCTCGAAGCCGCGCCGGCAGCGCTCACCTTGCAGGTGACCACCGATCCAACCACCACTGAGTGCCGCCGCGTCGAAGATCAGCCGCCCACGTCGCTGACCTTCCGGTCGCTGCACCGGACCTTCAGCGACGATTTCAACGAACATCCGCTGGCGGACGGAAGGTGGGTGCCGCATTATGCCGGCGGTGCGGCGTGGCCGGAGGCCCGCTACTGGGGCGGCGACGGCTCCGATTTCAAACGCAAGACCAGCGCCAATGGCGAGCAGCAGATCTATGTCGATCCCCGCTATGGCGGCCGAATGAACACCCCGCTGGGACTTGACCCGTTCAGGGTTCATAATGGCGTGCTGTCAATCGTCGCCAGCCGCACGCCGCCCGATCTGAAGCCGGCGCTGTTCGACAATGAGTACATCTCGGGCATCCTGACGACGCAGGGCAAGTTCTCGCAGAAATACGGCTATTTCGAAATCCGCGCGAAGATCCCACTGGGCCGCGGCGTGTGGCCGGCGTTCTGGATGCTCGCCGACGACGGCGGCTGGCCTCCGGAAATCGACGTCGTGGAAGGACGGGGCGAGCGGCCCGGCGACATCGTGATGACGACGCACTGGCGGATTCCTTCGACACAGCGCATCCAGTCCTGTGGGTTTGATTTCAACATCCCCGGCGCGGAATCCGAATTCCACAATTACGGTGTGCTGTGGCAAGAGGATCGGCTGATCTACTTGATCGACCGCAAGCCGGTGTCCGACATCAGGGTCCCCATCGGATACGACGATCCGATGTACATGATCGTCAATCTTGCGATGGGATCGAAATTCTTTCTCGGCGTCGGCTTCGTCGATGCCAGTTCGCCCAAAAGCATCGCCTTCGAGATCGACCGGATCTCGGTCTATCAGATCGATGCCAATCCCACCGGAGTGACCGATGTTCGGTAGATTTTCGCGCCGCCATTTCGCCAAGCTTGCGGGCATTTCCGCGCTCGGCATCGCGGCGGCGCCGGCCGCTGCCGCAGAGAGCAGCGTGACTCCGGCCGCTGCCTCCGACCCGCACGCGCCCGGCCCGTTTCCCGCCGGCTTTGTCTGGGGCACCGCGACGTCGTCTTACCAGATCGAGGGCGCGGTCAACGAGGACGGCCGCGGCCGCTCGATCTGGGACACATTCAGCCACACGCCCGGCAAGATCGAGGACAACAGCAATGGCGACCGCGCCAACGAGCACTATCACCGCTACAAGCAGGACGTAGCCCTGATCAGGGATCTCGGCGTCAAGTCTTATCGATTCTCGATCGCGTGGCCGCGGGTGTTTGCGGAAGGCACCGGCAAGCCGAACCCGAAAGGGCTCGACTTCTACAACCGCCTGATCGACGAATTGCTCGCCAACGGCATCGAGCCCTACGCCACGCTCTATCACTGGGATCTGCCGCAAGCGCTGGAAGACCGTGTCGGTGGTTGGCAATCGAGCGAGACCTCAAGGGCGTTCGGCGACTACGCGGCCTATATCGCGGAGCACATCACCGACCGGGTGAAGAATATCTTCACCGTCAACGAGGCCGGCAGGTTCGTCAATTTCGGCTATGGCTGGGGCATCGACGCCCCCGGGCTCAAACTGCCGACCGCGCAATTGAACCAAGTCCGCCATCACGTCGCGCTCGGCCACGGGCTTGCGGTGCAGGCGATCCGCGCCAAGGGACGCGCCGGCACCAGGGTCGGCGTCGCCGAGAATATCGCGGCTTGCGTGCCCGCGATCGCAACGCCGGAAAACATCCGCGCCTCCGAGATAGCCACGCGCGAATTGAACGCGGGTTTCCTCGGCGTGATCCTGGAGGGCAAATACACCGAGGGCTTCCTCGAATATGCCGGTGCCAACGCGCCCAAATTCACCCCCGAGGAACTGAAGATCATCGCTTCGCCGACCGATTTCGTCGGGCTCAACATCTACGCGCCGCAATTCTACATCACGGCCTCAGACCGCAAGCCGCATTTCAACGTACTCCCGTTCCCGACCTCGTTCCCGCACATGAACTCGGAATGGCTGCGAATCGGTCCGGAGACGATCTATTGGGCGCCAAGGCTCGCGGCAAAGATCTGGAATATCGAGAATATCTATATCAGCGAGAACGGCACCTCGTCCGAGGACAAGCTTACGGCCGATGGCAAAGTCTTCGATCTCGACCGCATCATGTATCTGCGCAACTATTTGACGCAGCTCCAGCGCGCGACATCAGAGGGCGTCCCGGTACGCGGCTATTTCCTCTGGAGCCTGATGGACAATTTCGAGTGGATCTTCGGCTACGAGAAGCGCTTTGGGCTCTACCGGGTCGACTTCGAGACGCAAGCGCGGGTGCCGAAACTGAGTGCGGAATTCTATCGCGACGTGGTGGCGAAGAACGCGATCGGGGTTTGATGGCTGGGTCCGACGTGCAGCCAACGGCCGGGAACCCGAGGAACGACGGGTCACCACGGGCGTTCTCAATTGGAAGCGCCGATCTTTCGGAAGACACATCATGACGGACACCAGAG
Organism: Bradyrhizobium sp. LeoA1Lang; assembly: GCF_055413685.1. Classification (NCBI taxonomy): domain Bacteria; kingdom Pseudomonadati; phylum Pseudomonadota; class Alphaproteobacteria; order Hyphomicrobiales; family Nitrobacteraceae; genus Bradyrhizobium; species Bradyrhizobium sp. LeoA1Lang. The sequence goes on from NZ_JBVAPG010000003.1 coordinate 21,021, forward strand.
ACATCCAGCATGGCGTCAACGATCCCGTCAGCGGCGTCGACGTGAAGCGCAAGTTCAAGGACAATCAGAGCCCGCATGAGCGGGCGCAGACCGCGGCCGACGTCCGCGCCGATCCCTCGCCCGAGCCGGACGAGCCGTTCCTGCCCGAAGCGCTGCGGCGACCGCCGACCGCTCCGCTCAATCCGCGCACGGGACGCCGCCCGACCAAGTAAGCAGCAAATCAATGCGCCATCAGAACACGCCGCTGCAGGCGAGCGCCTTGCGGACATGATCGAGTTCCTCCTCGTCCGCGACCACGTCGAGGATGATATTGCCGACGCCCAATTCCGCGAAGCTGCGCAGCTTTGCGCCGATGTCGGCATAGCTACCGACGAGATACGGGCAATCCGCCTGGAAGGTCAGGAAGGGAAGCAGCCAGTAGCCGTTGTCGTGGATCGCGCCGTCCTGCTCATCGTCGCCAAGCCGCCGTTTCCAGACGGAATCGGTGTTCTCCATCGTCAGCTTGAACAATTCGCGATTGTCGTCGCTGTCCTGAAATCGAAGCTTTGCGGCCCGCCTCGCCTCCTCGCGGCTTTCCCTCGCAAAGATCCCGAAATTCAACCCGGGAGCCTTTATTCCCCGCTCGAGATCGGGCGGGAGCATCTGCATCATCAGGCATTGCATCTCCGCTCCCACGCGGCGCGCATCGTCCGATTGGCCCGCGATCAGGAATTCCGGCATCAATTCCGCCGGCAGGCGCGGCCAGATTTGCAGATCGTTCGTGGTGTAGAACCTGCCCCGGAAACTGAGGGGCCGCGCGCTCGTGAGCAATTGGCGCACCACGGCGATGAACTCGCCTAGCCTTGCATATCGCTCGGCATGGGACTGCTCGTCGCCCAGCCCGTGCAGATCGCTCAGCGCGGTCCCCGTGATCATGTTCAGATAGACTTTCCGGCCGTAGAGCAGTGCAAAGGAGGAGATCAGCTTTGCCGCGGTGAACGGATGCAGATAGACCGGATTGAACGCGATCAGCGGCGCGCAACGTTGCGTGTGCGCGAGGATATGCTGGGCCATCGCCCACGGCTCGACGAATACGTCATTGCCGGCAAACAGCAAGATTCCTTCGAAGCCGTTGCGGTCGGCGAAATGCGCGATCCGCATCAGCTCGTCGGCATATTTTGTAGGATCGCGGTTGCGCGAAACGGCGGGGAATACGCGGAGCCTGGTTTTCGTCGCCGACAGCTCGGATGATCGGGATTTGCGCTTGCTCGCGGTCATGCCGGGCAAGCGCCGCGCACGAGCGACCATGGGCGATGCACGATGGGAGGATCGTCCGAGATGTGCGGCCCGAAGCCGATCTGCCGGCCGGAGATCAGCCTTGAAAACTGATCGAACGGCAGATCGAGCCCGCGGCCTCGCGCCCTGATGCGCATGGCATCGATCTCGCGCAGCGTCTACCTGCCGTTCTTTTTCTTCTTCTTTTTGGCCTTCTTGGCCGACTTGCCCAACTTCGCCAAACCCTTTTCAGCCAAGGCCAAAGCGATCCTGAGCTGATCCCGCTCACTTTTGAGCAAATCCCTCAGGTTCTTCTTTTCGTCGGGTGTCAATTTATCGAAATCAAGATACGGAACAAATCCCATAGTAAATACCCCGGGTTTCCCGCGACCTTGTCAGGCGCGAGAACAATGTTGCTCGCGAAGCGACAAATAATCAAGGTAGTTTTCTCGCTCGTTACAGCCTGGAGTGATTGCGGACTGCGCGCATTACGCGGCGCGACGACGGAGCAAACGTTGCAACGACGCACTGGGTTGCGCTGCAGCGCGCGTGAGGATCACGACAAGATCCTCCATCCATTGTGGAATCACATGGTGCCCGAACAGCTCGCGCTTGTAGCTGCACGAGCCGGTGATGCCGGTCGGCCGCTCCTTCAGCATCAGCGAGAGCCAGGTCTGATTGACCGGCAGCACGGGCTGTCCTTCGCGGTAGGCGCTTCCAAGCGTGCGTATCTTCACATCCGAAAACTTCAGCGGCTGGCGCAGCGGATTCTGCAAGGTGAAGTAAACCTGGATCAGGGAGGCGGGATCGATGCCCGCTTCCGCGAGCCGCGCGGCGAGGATGTTGAAGGGCAATTCCTGTCTGGCATGAGCTTCGAGAACGCTGTCGCGCACGCGGGCGAAGGCCTGTCGGAACGAAAGTCCTGGATCGATGCGGGTGCGGACGATCACGGTGTTTTCGAACGGTCCGATCACTTGCTCGGTGTCACGCCCGGAGCGATTGGCCATCGCAGTGGCCACGCAAATGTCATGGCGGCCGGTTTGCATCGCGAGCGCTGGGTGGAGCTGGCGCGACGTCGGCGGCATCGCCGAAGACCGGCGCGGCCCCGCGCAAATTCTCCTTCCAATAACTGGCCTGCCGCTCCGCCGCGTCGGTGGCACACCATCCCCGCTGTTTGCGCGCCGCATCGGAGAACGGCAAGGCCGGTTGCAGCGCCGGTACCGAGCGACGATCCACGAGCGACGCATAGCGTTGCGAGATCTCGTCAAAGAGGATTCCGATTGACCAGCCATCGGCGATGGCGTGATGGATCGTGAGCAGCAGCACATGGTCGTCTGGCCCCAATCGCAACAGGCGCGCCCGCCATAGCGGCGCGCGTGTGAGGTCAAATGGCGTCCGGGCTTCCTGCTCGGCGCGGAGCCTGGCCTTCCTTAATTGCAGTTGGCTGACGCGCTTGTCGCCCGGCGATCCGCGCACCGTCAGATCTTCGACGTTCAATGGCGCGGCGCGCTTGCCGGGCGGCGTGATCATGACCACAGGCTCGTCGCCATCCCAGCCCAAGGCGGTGCGCAGCGACTCGTGACGGCGCATCACCTCACCAAGACTCTTCTTCAGCGCGGCGAGATCGAGCGGCCCCTGCAGCCGCAGTGCAAAGGGCAGGTTGAACAGAGGAAGCCCCGGAAGCTCGCGCTCGACGCCGAGCATCTGGGCCTGCGCGATGGACGGCAGGCGCGAACCCGTTTCCACGACATCCGGAATAATCGGCAGAACCTGCTGCGGTTTCCTTGCCAACGCATCGTCGATGCGCTGCGCGAGTTCTGCCACGGTCGGCGCCTCGAAGATCGACTTGATCGGCAACGACACGCCGAACGCCCGCGCGACACGCGCCATCGCCTGGCCCGCCAACAATGAATGGCCGCCAAGGTCGAAAAAATTGTCGGTGACGCCGATGCTGGGGACTTTCAGCAGATCGATCCAGATATCGGTCAGCGTCTTCTCGGTGCTGCGCCGCGCCGATATCGTCACGCGGGCGGCCGTCGGGTCGGATTGGTACGCTCCCCTCAGCGCAACACGGTCGACCTTGCCGTGGCTGTTCAGCGGAATGCGTTCGAGGAACAGGAAGGCTGCGGGCACCATGTAGCCCGGCAGCCTGTTCTTGAGGAAATCGCGCAGTGCACCGGCATCCGGCCGGCTGCCCGAAGCCGCAACGATGTGCGCGACCAGGCGGATCTCACCGCCGGCGTCGCGCGGCTCGACGATGGCGGCACGGATATCCGGATGATCAAGCAGAACATGCTCGATCTCCTTCAGCTCGATCCGATAGCCGCGGATCTTCACCTGATCGTCGATGCGACCGAGGCACTCGATCGTGCCGTCGGCGCGGCGCCGGGCGAGATCGCCGGTCCGATACAAACGTGCGTCCGCATCTTGCGAATACGGATCGCGCAGGAAACGCTCATTTGTCTGCCCGGGATCATTGATGTAGCCGCGCCCGACACCGGCGCCGCCGACACAGAGTTCACCCACAATTCCGGCCGGCACCGGCTGCAGATGCGGATCGAGCACATAAAGGCGCGTATTGGGCAAGGGGCGGCCGATCGGAACGCTGGTCGCGAGCGCCGGCGGCTTGGTGAGGCGATTGAGCCCGACGTCATCGGAGCACTCCGATGCGCCGTAGGCGTCGACCAGTGGCACATCGGGAAACCGCCTGAACCAGGCGCAGCAGAGATCGACGGCGAGCGACTCGCCGGTCGAGATCAGGAGGCGCAGGCGGGAGAAAGCGCGCGGCACCGGCGGTTGGTCGGCTTGTTCAAGGATAACCCGCAGCAGCGATGGCACGATCTGCAGCACCGTCACCCCTGCCCGGTCGATTTCTGGTGCGAGCAGTTCGGGATCGCGCACGATCTCGTCGGCACAAATGTGGACGCGCGCACCGACCATGGGACCGGCGAGAAACTGCCAGACCGAGATTACAAAACTCTGCGGCGCAGTCTGCGCGATCACGTCCGCAGACGACAGGCCAAGCTCGGAGATCAGGGACGCGAGATGATTGGACAATCCTCGCTGCTCAATCATCACGCCCTTCGGCGTCCCCGACGAGCCCGAGGTGTAGATGACATAGGCAAGACTCGATGGCGCGGGCCGCGCCGGCTTCACCGGATTAGCGGCGGCCAGGCCTTCAAGATGGACAATCGGCATGCGCTGCCGAACGGGCGAGCGGGAAAGCACTTCCTGTAACGCCGAGGCGCAGCTCGCTCCGACCAACAGCAAACCCGCGCCGCTGGATATCAGGATCTCGGCCAGCCGCGCGGCGGGCTGGGCCGGATCCAGGCACAGGAAAGCCGCCCCGACACGCTGTACCGCGAGCATCGCAGCCAGCAAATCGGGGCTTCGCTCGACGAACAGCGCGACCAGCCTCTCGTCGCCGATCCCCTCCTGCGCGAGCCGCGCGGCGATCGCCGCAATGCGATCGGCGAGCTCACGGTAGCTGAGACGCATCTCGCCTGCGGAGACTGCGATCGCCTCCGGCGCACGTGCGACCTGCTGGTCGAACCGTTCGCAGAGATCGAAGACACTGAAATCGGCTTCGACCCCATTGCAATCCGCCAGCGCGCGGCGGCGCTCCGCCGGCGACAGCAGCGGCAATCGCGAAATCTGCTCCTCGGGATCGGCAATGACAGCGCTCAGAAGCCGCTCGAAATGTGCCGCCATTCCCGCAATCGTCGAAGCATCGAACAGGTCGGTGCTGTATTCGAAGAAGCCTGAAAAACGGCCGTCGGTCTCGACCAGCTCGAGCGTGATGTCGAAGCGCGAAATCTGCGGATCGATCTCGAGACGCTGCGTCGACAATCCCGGAAACGTCGCCGCCTCGATCGAAGCGCTCTGCAGGATGAACATCACCGGAAATAGTGGATTGCCGTCGCGGCTGCGCGACACCTGCAGCGCCTGCAGCACCTCCTCGATCGGTAGATCCTGGTTGCGATAGGCATCGAGCGTGACCTGCCGCACCCGCCGCAGCAGCTCGCCGAAGGTCGGATCGCCACGGCAGTCGGTGCGCAGGATCACGGTGTTGGCAAACAGCCCGATCAGGCGTTCGCTCTGGATCTGGTTGCGGTTCGCGATCAGCGAGCCGATCGCGACATCCTCGTGACCGGTGTAGCGGTGGAGCAGGCACTGAAACGCCGCGAGGAGCGTCATGAACGGCGTGACGCCATTGGCCTGGCTCAGCGACCTCAACCGCGCCGACAGGTCTTGCGGGAGTTCGATGTAATGCCGGGCGCCGCGACCGCTCCAGATCTGTGGACGTGGGCGATCGGTGCGCAGCGGCAGCGTCGTGACGCCATCGAGCTGCCTGCGCCAATAGCTCAACTGCTCCTTCGCCGCCGGCGTCGCCGCCCAATCCTGCTGCCATGCAGCAAAATCGCGATATTGGAAAGCAAGCGGCGATAGCGCTTTCACGGGCCCCTCGCGGCTCGCCGCATAATGCGCCTGCAACTCCTGCCAAAACAGCCGCTGTGACCAGCCGTCGGTGACGAGGTGATGGATGTTGATCACCAGTGCATGATCCGTCGCGCTGAAGCGCAGCAGCCTGGCTTTGAGCGGTGGCTCATGTTCGAGATCAAATTGGTGGTGCGCCAGCTTCAGCGCTTCCCGCCGGATCGCCGCTTCGCGCTCGCCCTTTGCGCAGCGCTTCAAGTCCACGTGTTCGAGCCGCGGCATCGCCGCGTCCACGCGTTGCACCGGCTCGCCCAGCCATTCGGAGAAGGTCGAGTGCAAGACCTCGTGCCGTTCGCAAAGCGCGGCGATGCTCGCCTCGAACGCGACGACGTCAAGCCGGCCGGACAGGCGCGCCACTTCCACGACATTGTAATTGTATCTGGTCTGGTCCAGCCGGGTGAGGACGTACATCCGCTGCTGCTGGAACGAGAGCGGCGCACGGCCTGACTCCGTTGCGGTCTTGCGCCATCCCGGCAGCGCGACGTCGCGTTCCGCTGCGCGCGATTGCAGCCGGCCAGCAAGCTCAGCGACCGTCGGCGCGTCGAAAATGTCCTTGAACGAGAGATCGGTGCCGAATTGTTCACGCAGGCGCGATAGCATTTGCGTCACCGCAAGCGAATCCGCGCCCAGCGCGAAGACGTCCTGATCGACGCTGACCTGCTCCACCTCCAGGAGCCTCGCCCAGATCTCGGCCAATTGCCGCTCCAACTCAGAGCGAGGCAAACGCCTGTGTTCGGTGTCCTCGCTTGCCGGTCCGGCCGACACCAATTCGACAAGCGCGCTTCGCTTGAGCTTGCCGCTCGCCCCTTTCGGCAACGCCTGAACCATCCGGATCAGGCTCGGCACCTTGTAGGCGGCGAGCCGCTGCCGCGCGAACTGCCGAAGCTGATGCGCTGTGGCGCCGGACTGCGGCCGCAGCACGATCGCTGCGCCGACGGTCTCGCCGAGCTTCTGGTGCGGAATTCCGAAGGCGCCGGCCTCGAGCACATCGGGATGGCTCAGCAACGCCTCTTCCACTTCCAGCGGCGAAATCTTCTGCCCGCCGCGGTTGATGACGTCCTTGATGCGGCCGACGATGAAGAGATAACCGTCCGTGTCGAGGTAGCCGAGGTCACCGGTCCTGAACCAGCCGTCCCGGAAGGCGGATCTGGTCGCCTCGGGATCGTTGTAATAGCCCCGGCTGATGGTGGGGCCACGCAGCATGATCTCGCCGCGCTCGCCGACGGGCAGCCGCCGGCCTTCATTGTCCATGATCGCGATCTCGGGACCGGCGGGCAGGCCGACCGAGCCCGGCTTGCGCAAGTGGCGAGGGTTGGCGGCGATCTGGGATGCGCCTTCCGTCATGCCGTAGATCTCGATCACGGGCACGCCGAACCGCGCTTCCAGTCCTTGGAGGATGGCGGGGGCAAGCGACGCCGATGCCGAGCGGATCACGCGCAGCGAAGACCCCCGCGTCATCTCTGTGTCATGCTCTGAAGCGGACAGCAGCGCGCGGTGGATGGTCGGCACCGCAGTATACCAGGTCGGCTTCAACTCCTTCAGGCAGGTGAAGAAGGACACGGGATCGAAGCCCGCGGTGCAGATCACGCTCGATCCAGCCGCGAGCGCCGTGAGCAGGCCGGATATCAGGGCATGCGCGTGAAACAGCGGCAGCATGTTGAGCAGGCGATCCTGTGGCCCGAGCGCGAAGACGACCCCAGCATTGTAGGCCGAAAGACACACGCTCGCATGGGTCAGCGGTACCATCTTGGGACGAGACGCCGTACCCGAGGTCAGCAGGATGAAGGCATCATCCTCTCCGCGCGCGGCCCCGCCCACAATGGCAGGCCCAACCGACGAACCTGCCAATTCGAAGGCGCCAAGACCCTGGCCGGCCCGGGGCGACAGATCGATCACAGCAACCCCCAACGCTTGCGCGGCGGCCCGGCTTGCGGAGCCCGCTTCCGCAGCCGTGACGAGCGCGGCAAGCTCCAGCTCACTGAAATAGCGCTGCAATTCATCCCCGGTCAGATCCGGATTGACCGGGATGCAGACGGCTGCTGTTGCTACCGCAATAAGGGCCAGCGCGTTATCGACGCCCCGCGGCAATACCAGCGCCACGCGATCGCCCTGGGCGATGCCGAGCCCGCGCAATTGACGGACGGTATCACTGGTGCGCGTGGCAAGCTCGGCATAGGTCACCGCACCGCGTCCGGGAGCAAGCACCGCGGTCCGATCGGGCGCGTTGCGGGAATAGAAATCAAGGATATCCCCGATGCACGAAAAGGCTTGGATGCACGAAAGGGCTTGGCCTCCGGTGCTGCTGCCGGCCGGTCCTTGCGACGGTGTGGCTCCGACGTCCGACAAGCTCGTGCCTTTTTGCTCGAGTTGAGCTATTGTTCTTGAACTTCGCCAATCCGTCCAGACCAAGGTCGGGCAAAAGTCCCCTAAATGTGCGCAACCAAACGGAGACACGTCCTTTCTCCTGAGATGCAGCCCGACGGATAATTATGCCGGAGAATAAGCCAAGTTCTGAAACGACAGATGGCTTGAAGCACTGGCTTGAGGAGATCGGCCTCGGCCAATACGGCGATCTTTTCATCCAGCACCGCATCGGCCTCGATGTCATCCCCGATCTGACCGAAGATGATCTGGCGAAGCTTGGTTTGCCGATGGGTGATCGCAGGCGCCTGCAGCGCGCGATAGGTTCGCTCATTCCGATCGCACCGGCGAGCAATCCGGTAGCGGGTCGCAGGGTCCCGCCGAGAACAGGGAATGTCGCCGAGCGGCGCCAGCTCACCGCCATGTTCTGCGACATGGTCGGCTCCACCTCGCTCTCCGAGCAGTTCGATCCCGAGGACGTGCGCGACATCATCGGCCGCTTCAGGGAGACCTGCGTCCGGATCGTGAAGCATTATGACGGCTTCGCCGCGCGCTATATCGGCGACGCCATCCTGATCTATTTCGGCTATCCGCATGCGCATGAAGACGACGCCGAGCGTGCCGTGCGCGCCGGGCTTGAGATCGTGGAGGCGCTGTCATCGGCGCAAGGCGGCGAGTCGCGAGCGGCGTCCAGCTACACGCCAGCGGTTCGCATCGGAATTGCGACCGGCCTTGCCGTCGTCGGAGACCTGATCGGACAGAGCACCGAGGAACGCGACTCCGCCATCGGCGAAACGCTGAACCTCGCCGCCAGGCTGCAGCCGCTGGCCCCCGTCAATGGGGTGGTCATCGCGTCCTCGACGCAATCCCTATTGAGGGGAAAGTTCGACTACCAGAACCTCGGCATTCACACGCTCAAGGGGATATCCGAAAAAGTCCAGGCCTGGCGCGTGGTCCGGCGCGCGCGCATGGAAACACGCTTCGCTGCGGCGATGGGCGCGAGATTGACGCCGCTCGTCAACCGGCAGGAGGAAATCGCCCTGCTGATGCGACGCTGGCAACAGGCCAAGCAGGGTCATGGCCAGGTCGTGCTGCTGTCGGGAGAGCCCGGAATCGGCAAGTCGCGCATTTTCCAGGAGATTCACGAACGGGTCGCCGGCGAGCACCACGGGCAGTTGTCGTTCCAGTGTTCTCCCTATTACACCGGCACCGCGTTCTATCCGTTTATCGAGCAGTTCAAATTCGCGATCGGACTCGATCGCGAAGGCTCTGCTGTGCTGGCGCTTTCGAGCCTCGAGGCAGCCGTGGCCGCCGCAAAGGGCAATGTACAGCAGGTGGTGCCGATCTTTGCGGCGCTGCTGTCGATCTCGACCGGCGATCGGCACGCGCTGCCGGAGCTTTCGCCACAGCAGCACAAGGATGTGACGGTCGCCGCGCTGGTGAACCATCTGGTCGGGCTTGCGCGCGACCGGCCGTTGATGATCGCCTTGGAGGATGCCCACTGGATCGATCCTACCTCGCGGGAAGTGCTCGATCTGTTGGTAGAGAGGGCTCAGAACGCGGCCATCCTCGTGATCGTCACCTGCCGCCCGGAATTCAAGCCGAGCTGGAATGCGCATCGCCACATCACGGCATTGACGCTCAACCGGCTCAGCCGGCAACTGCGGACGACATTGGTCGAGCGGGTCGCAGGCCGGCGGGAGCTGCCGAGGGAAGTCGTCGAGGAGATCATCGTCAGGACCGACGGCGTGCCGCTGTTCCTGGAAGAGCTGACCAAGGCCGTCATCGAATCCAACCTGCTCACCGAGCGGCATGGGCGCTACGTCTTCACCGGACCATGGCGCCAGCTCTCGATCCCGGCCACCCTGACCGACTCGCTGATGGCGCGCCTCGATCGCATGGGGCCGTTCAAGAAGATCGCACAGATCGGGGCCACGATCGGCCGGGAGTTCTCCTATGAGATCCTTTGTGCGGTCGCCGAATCGCCGGCGGAGCAGATCGAGGCGGCGCTTGATCATCTCGAGCAAGCGGGGCTGATCGTTCGCCGCGGTCATCAGCCAGATGCGGTCTATGCCTTCAAGCATGTGATGATCCAGGACGCGGCGCATTCGAGCCTCCTGCACAGCGAAAGACGAAGGCTGCATTCGCGAATCGCGGAGGTGATCGCGGAGATCTATCCGGAACGCACCGAGCGCGAGCCCGAGCTTTTCGCCTATCACCTGACCGAATCCGGCCAAGCCGAACCGGCCGTTGGTTTCTGGCTGAAGGCGGGCAAGCAGTCCGCAAAAGCGGGCGCCAATCTGGAAGCGATCAGCCATCTCCGGCGTGGCCTCGGCGTCACCCAAAGCCATCCCAAGATGATGCGACGCGACGAAATGGAGCTGGAGCTTCGCACCGCTTTGGGCAACGCCTTGATCGCCGCCAAGGGCTACGCCGCGCAGGAGGTCGAGGAAAACTACACCCAGGCGCTCGAGCTCGGCCGCCAGCTTGACGATGAGGCCAATGTGTTCACGGCGACCCGCGGGCTTTGGGTGTACCATTTCATCCGTGCCGATCTGAAGCGCGCCCATGATCTCAGCGTCGAGCTCCTGCAGTTCGCGAAGCGGGTACGCCCGAACGCAACCCCGCAATCGATACAGCAGCATGCCGGGTATCTGATCGAGGCCCACAGGTCGATTGCCATGACCATGCTCTATCGCGGGCGATTTGCGGCTTCGCACTATCATCTGCAGCGCTGCAACGGGCTCTATACCCCCGATCTGCACGGTGAACTGACCGAACGGCACGGTATCGATCCCGGCGTCGTCTCGCTGTCCTATCTCGGATATCTCCAGTGGTTTCTCGGCCGCCCCGATGCGGCGCGCCAGCACACCGAGGATGCGATCGTCAACGCCGAACAGTTGCGCCATCCATTCACGCTCGCCTTTGCCCTCGAGTTCGGCGCTTATCTTTGCCAGCACCTGCGCGATGTCGAGGGGACCATGAACTATGCCGACCGCGCCATGGTGGTCTCGTCGGATCATGGCTTCCAGCATTGGAAGCAGCAGGCAGGCATCCTGCGCGCATGGGCGATGGCCGAGCTCGGCGAGATCGACGAAGGGCTGAAGCAGATGCGGGTGGGACTGGAGGGCTATGAAGCCATGGACGCCTGGCTGGCGAGCTGCTGGTTCAGGAGCCTGCTCGCGACTGCCTATGCGAAAGCCGGCCGGCTGGAAGCGGCGCTGCGAACGCTGGACGGCGCCCTCGCGGTTGCGAGGCGGACCGGCGACCATTTCTTCCTCGCCGAGGTTTATCGCCTGCAGGGTGAAACGACCTTTGCCCAAGGCGGGTTAGCTGTGGCCGACGACGTCGAGGAGCTGTTCCGCCGTTCGATGGAGCTGGCCCGCCAGCAGAGCGCGCTTGCATGGGAGTTGCGGTCGGCCGTCAGCCTGGCACGCCTTTGGCGCGATGCCGGCAAGCGCGAGCAGGCCGTCGAACTGCTCGTGCCGGTCGCGGCGCAGTTCGCCGAGGGCTTCCGCACGCCGGACCTGAAGGAGGCGTGGAATCTGATGGAGGAACTCGGCGCGAATCCATCAAGGCAGCATCCGTGGGCGGACCAGACAGGGCTACACCGGGCGGGATGAGCGATCTGGCGGCGGCAAGACGAGGCTACGCGAAAGCGATCGGGCAACGCGAGCAGATTTCCTCCGCATGCCTGCTGCGGGCTTTCGCCACGGTACCGCGCGAGCACTTTGCGGGCGATGGCCCGTGGCGCATCCGCCGCGAGGCCGGACGCGGCTACAACTCCACCGCCGATGCCGACCCCATTCATCTCTATGACGACGTGCTGGTCGCGATCGATGAACGGCGCAAGCTCGACACCGGACTGCCGAGCCTGTGGGCGCATTTCTTCGATGTACTCGACCTCAAGGACAAAGAACGCGTCGTGCAGATCGGCTGCGGGCTCGGCTATTATTCGGCGATCCTGTCCAGGATCGTCGGCGCGCAAGGCAAGGTGCTTGCCATCGACTGTAACAAGGCACTGGCCAGCCGTGCCGCCGCCAATCTGAGGCGATACAAGAATGTCGAAGTGATCCACGGCGACGGCTGCAACGACGTAGGCGGGCCGGCCGATGTGATCATCGTCCATGCCGGCTTCAATCATCCGCATCCGCTGTGGGTCGAATCGCTCCGCCGCAACGGCCGCCTGCTGGTCCCGCTGACCAAGCGGGGCCGGGCCGGCATCGTCATCAAGATCACCCGCCTCGCCCGCGGCTATCATGCCGAAGCCGTCAGGGGCATCAGGATCGTCCCCGGCAAGGGCCGAGGCAGCACCGCGCTCGCCGAACGCGTGACGGACTGGTGGGAGCGTGCCGTCGCCCTCGCACCGCTGCGGTTTCAAAGCATCGAGCTGGGGCTGCCGTCAGAACGGAAAGCATAGCGGCCGTCATCTGCATCGCCTCTTGATCTTCCTCAAAGCAGCGCAGCAATCATCGCGCAAAGTCTTGAGCGACGAGAGGAGCACTTCATGTCGACTGCAGATTCATCAGTATCCGTTGGCGCACACTCTGGTGATCCGGCTCAACCGTCCTGGCTCCGCTCCAACTGGGGGCTTCTGCTCGCCATTGCCGTGCTGGTCATTGTGCTTGTGTTACCGACACCACAGGGATTGTCGATGTCGGGCCATCGCATGCTGGCCGTGCTCGCCTTTGCCGTGATCGTCTGGATGACGGAGACGCTCGACTACGCGGTATCAGGCGTGGTCATCGCCGCGCTGATGGCCTTTCTGCTCGGCACGGCACCGAGCCTGACTAATCCGGCCGTAGCAATGGGCACCAGCGCGGGCTTGGGTCTTGCTTTCAGCGGCTTCGCCAACACCGCATTGGCACTGGTGGCGTCCGCGCTCTTCATCGCCGCCGCCATGACAGCCACAAAGCTCGACAGACGCATCGCCCTCTTCATTCTCTCCCGGGTCGGCACCGAAACCCGCCACGTCGTGATTGGTGCGATTCTTGTCGGTTTCATCATGTCGTTTCTGGTGCCTTCGACGACAGCGCGAGTCGCCTGCATCGTTCCGATCATGCTCGGCATCATCGCCGCCTTCGGCGTCAGCAAGAAGGGCGCCTTTGCCGGCATGCTGATGATCACCGCCACACAGACGGCCAGCATCTGGAATGTCGGCATCAAAACCGCGGCGGCGCAGAACATGGTTGCCGTAGGTTTCATCGAGAAGACGCTGAACCAGAGCATCACCTGGGGCGAATGGTTCGTCGCGGCGGCGCCGTTCGGGATCATCATGTCGGTGGTGCTCTATTTCGTGACGACGCGCATGATGCCGCCGGAAGTCAAGGAGGTACCCGGCGGTCGCGACGCGATCCGGCAGTCGCTCGCCGAATTGGGGCCGATGAAAGCGTCCGAGAAGAAGCTGCTTGCGATTTCGCTGACATTGCTTGCGTTCTGGGCGACCGAGGGCGTGCTGCACCGCTTCGATACGTCATCGACCACCATCGCGGCCGTTGCATTGATGTTCATGCCTGGCGTCGGAATCATGACGTGGAAGGAGGCGCAGCCGAAGATCCCGTGGGGGACCGTCGTGCTGTTCGGCGTCGGCATCAGCCTTGGCACCGCCCTGCTGCAGACCGGCGGCGCCGTCTGGCTGGCCAATCTGGTCGTGACCAAGTTTGGACTTCAGAACGCCAGCCCGCTGTTCATCCTCGGCGTGATGAGCCTGTTCTTGACAGTGATCCATCTCGGCTTCGCCAGCGCGACCGCGCTCGCCTCCGCGATGATCCCGATCGTCATTGCGGTCCTTCAGCATGTGGCAACGCCCGGCATCAATATGGTGGGCATGACCATGTTGCTGCAGTTCGTCGTGAGTTTCGGCTTCATTCTCGTGGTGAACGCGCCGCAAAACATGGTGGCCTATGGGACCGAGACCTTCGAGGCCAAGGACTTCGTTCCCACCGGCCTTGTGCTCACCATCGTCGCGCTTGCGCTGGTAATGCTGCTCGGCGCCACTTATTGGCATTGGCTCGGATACGTCTGAACCCCAATGAAGGGCGAGCCGTCCTGCATGTGGACGGCCAAGTGCGTCCCGCCGCTCAGAAGCGCCAGCTCAGGTTACCCTTGACCGAGTGATCATTCACTCTGTCGGAAAGCTGTCCTACATACGACACGCCGATCGTCACGTTCGGATTGATGTTCAGATCGACGCCGCTTTCGACCAGCGCGGCATCGCGCGCCAGCGGCACGCCGGAAATGCTGAAGGCGCTCCCCAAACTCTGGAATGCGAGTGCCGCGCTCGGCGTCACATCGCCAAAAGCATGTTGCCACGCCAACGAAGCGCGCGGCGTCAGCATCATGCCATTCTGCAACTGGACGCCGGTGGCGATGCGTGCTCCGAGGGTGGAATAGCCGATATCGTTGCGGGTCGACGATCCCATGAGCGCGGCAAGACCTCCACGCTCGCTGAAACCATCCGTATCCAGGTGCACCCAGGCCAGACCGGCGAACGGCTCGGCGGCGACATTGCCAAAGCGAATGCTATGGCCGACCTCGCCGAACACCTGGGCGGTGGTGGCGTTGTAACGTGCCGTTGCCTGGTCGGCGAAGCCGGGAAACAGAATCGCTCGGGTGGTGTCGATCGTGCTCCAGCTCCCGGCCGCGCCCGAACGCAGGTTCCAGGGGCCGTATGAGGCGCCGGCATAGGCGGCCAGATGCGCGGTGTCGACATTGGCGGCGCTTGCCTGCGCATTCACCCGCACACTCGAATTGGTATAGCCGCCAGCAATGCCAGCACGCCAGTGAGCGCCGAAGCTGCTGTCGACGCCGGAGAAGAAGCCGCCGAGGTTGCGGCTCACGTCGGCAGCATTGCCATCGCTGCCTATCTTGCCCCAGGCGCCGACGCCCTGCGCCCACCAGGCAATGTCGGTGCCGCGCGGCAGTACGGGGGCGAGCGGACTTTTCGTGGGGAAGGCCTGTGTTCTCGTGCCGGCATAGGCAAGTGCAGCGTCGGTATTGCCCGCGGCGGAATCGGCATGTGCCAGCAACGGCCCGCCGGCCGTGAGGGCAGCGAACGGTCCCAACTGGTCGGCAAAGGATGCCTGGCGCAGGCGTCCGAGCACCGCCTGGCGCAAGTAGCGGCTGTCATCGAGCATGGTCGTCTGCACGCTGCCCTGTATTTCGCCCGAGAGCGCATCGAAGGCCTGCCTGGCTCCCGCAACCGAGGGCTGGGTGAGCAACGCCTGGAATAGAGGGCTGCTCGCAGGCAGCGCGCCAGCCGCGTCGGCAACGCTCGTCTGGTTGGGAGTGATGGCGGCGCTCGCGAAGCTGCGGACCTGTTCGAGCGTCAACAGCACCGACGTCGGTGTGTAGTTCAGGATCGGACTGAGGAATGCATAATCGGTAGCTGACGAGACACCGGAGAAGTTGCCGCTGACACCACCTTGCGCCGTCAGGATCGTGTAGGCGAGGTCAGGCGTGAAGGCGCCAAGCGTCTGCACCGTTCCGCCCGTCAGGCTGGCGTGTCCACTTGCTGCGATCAGATCGGCCTGGCCCGTCGGACTGAGCTCCGTAACGTAAGTAGAGCCCGGTGCGAAGCTCACATTGC
This sequence comes from Bradyrhizobium sp. LeoA1Lang, assembly GCF_055413685.1. NCBI lineage: Bacteria > Pseudomonadati > Pseudomonadota > Alphaproteobacteria > Hyphomicrobiales > Nitrobacteraceae > Bradyrhizobium > Bradyrhizobium sp. LeoA1Lang. The sequence goes on from NZ_JBVAPG010000003.1 coordinate 36,721, forward strand.
CGGCGACATTCAGCGTGCCAACCGAATGGCCCGGCGCCACGACGCCGCCACTTACTGCGCTCAGCCCGCCGATCGTGCCATTGCCCATCAGCGTGCCGCCAGCATTGACCGACACCGGCGATATCAGCGAGCCATCCACGCTCAGAACACCCGCGTTCACGTTGGTCGGTCCCGTGTAGGTGCTGGAGCCTGTCAGCGAGAATGTGCCCGACCCGCTCTTGACCAGCCCGCCGGACCCGGTGATGGCGCCGAAGAAGACCGTAGAGGTGTTGTCGTTGCCGGCCGTGAGCGACGCTGAGCCCAGCGCGACTTGACCTGCGCCCGCGAGCGATCCGATGGTCTGATTGGAGCTGTTGAGGTCGAGCGTGGTCCCGCCTGCGACCGTATAGGCGCTGTTGGGGGAAAGCACGTTCGCCGCGCCCGCTTGCAGCGTGCCGCCGTTGACGAGAGTCGGGCCCACGTAAGAGCCGGCACCCGCGACGGTCAGCATCCCCGCACTTGTCTTGGTGAGGCCGCCCGTCCCGCCGAACGTCCCTGAGAAGGTCGTATTGAAGCCGTTCGTATCGATCGCGCCGCCATTGCCGTTCAGCGCAACGCCACGCGCCGTATTGAAGCCGGCGCCAAGCTGAAGGCTGCCGCCATCGAAGGTCAGTCCGCCCGTGGTCGCACCGAGATTGCTATCCGCGGTCACCTGCAGAGTGCCGCCATTCAGGAACGTTCCACCGGCATAGCTGTTGCTGCCGGTCAGCGCCAGAGATCCGGCTCCGCTCTTTGCGAGGCTGCCGGTCCCCGACAGCACGCCACTCCATGTTGCGCTCAACCCATTCGTGTCGATCGTAGCGACGCCACCGGTCAACGTCGCGTTCATGCCTGTCACGAGCGGGGCCTCGATCACCCTGATCGTGCCACCGCCGACATTGAACTGATAATCCGGATTATTGTTGTTGTAGGAGGCGAGCAGGCTGTTGCCGCCGATCTCCAGCGCGCCGCCGTTGAGATTGTATGTGCCCGTGCTGGTGTTGAGGCCGGAGAGATGGAGCGTCGATCCATTGTGGACGCGCAGGATGCCGCTGGTTTGATTGATTACTCCCTGCGATTGCGCCTGAGCCGCATCCGTGTTGCCATATCCGACGATGAGACGGCCACCGCCGGACAGATCGACGACACCACCGCCGATGTTGAGCGTGCCGGCACTTCCGGGCCTGCCTGTGCCAGAGGTACGCCCAAGGCCGTTGAGGCCACCGTCGAGGTAAAGCTCGCCGCCGCTGATGTTGTATGTGCCGACGCCACCCTGGTTGCCGATGTTCATCGAGGCGCAGTGACTGATGTCGCCGCAGGTAGGGGTCACCCTGACTATGCCGCCCGTTTGATTGACCGTGCCCACTCCACCGAAGTCGCCGATCTGCAAGCCGGTACCGAAGGTGATGAGACCACCCGAAACGTTCAACGCACCGACATTGGGCGTGCCGCCGGTGACGCCCTCACCCACCGCGAGATAGGTGATCGTCGTGCTTCCGCTTGTCTGCGCCATCGCGCCTTGAACGATGTAGCTTTCACCCTGCGTGAGCGTGGCACCATCGATGGTCAGCGTACCTGAACCAATCTTGGCGAAGGTCCCATAAGGAGGGTTGTATCCCTGGTTGGTCATGTCGATCGTGCCGGAGAACGCCGTATCGGTATTGTTGGCCCCAACCGCGAGACCTTGGGTTCCAAGCGTGACGATGCCGCCACCACCGATCGATCCCACGATCTGATTGGCGTTGGAAAGCGCCAAGCTCGCGCCGGGCGCGACCGTCACATCAGTGTTGGGAGCGAACGCCTGACTCCCGGACAGTGCCAGATTGCCCGCCACGATATTGACCGGATTGGCGCCGGTTGCGATCGCGGCGTCGAGTTCGCCTTGCGTGCTGACGTCGATCGCCCTTGCGTCTGACACGTACAGCATTAGCGCTGACGTCGTGGATAGTGCCACCCAGTGTCGCAGATGCCTGACCAAAGGCATCTCTCGTCGTGATGAAGCAAGCATTCGAATCCCCAAGCCTGCGATTCGCAAGCGTGACACCGTGGGACTCGTGAAGTCTGTTCGATTTCGGACAGACTTCTGCTCGAAGAGGCAACCCAGAAATGCTTCCGTGGGACTTGGTTAATCAACCGATGCGCGCGGAAACTGCAGCAAATTGTCGCGCTGTCCGTCGCGTGCGCCGCGTATCCGTAAATAGTGCATCGAATTGTCTACGCGTCGCCGCGTAGCATTCGCAGGCCTCCGTTTCGAGGCGTGCACGGCCGAGGATATTCACTCGACCGTGCCTATAGTGAATCAAGCCGGCCTTCTGCAGGGAATTGGCTGCGATCGATACGCCGGAGCGCTGAACTCCAAGCGTCAGGGCGAGCAACTCGTGCGTGAGAGGAAAACTGTCCGAGCCAGCGCTGTCGTGCGCAACCAGAAGCCAGTGGCAGCAGCGCTGCCGAAGCGAGTGCAGGCGGTTGCATGCGGCGATCTGCGAGAATGCATCGACAACCAGACTGCTGTACCGGCGCAGAAGGGCCGAAGCTTCACCAGCTTGCGTGATCTTCCGCTCGAACGTGTCGCGATCGATGCGAAGCGCCATTCCCGGAATCCGGACGGCATATTCCCACATCGCGCCCCGGATTCCATGGATAGCGAAAAGTCCGACGACGCCTTCGTTTCCGACAGCTCCGATCTCGACAACTCGACCATCCTCCATGGCCTTGACGCGAGAAACCAAGCCTCGATCTATGAAGTAGAGGTGATCGATCGGTGCGCCGGCGCGAAAAAGGACTTGGTGCTGTCGCAGATTCACCGGTTCGAGATGCGGCAAAATGGATTCGAGGCGCGCGAGCATAAGCGCCCGCAACAACCGGTTGCCAGGATAGGCTTCCCCAAGTTCGTCGGCCATGCCTCCCGGGTCTTTCTGCCACTTTCGGCCAAAGTACCCAGCCCTGACGTTGCGAACGCCATCACCGGAGTTCTGTTCCGAGGAACGACCGCATACCACCCATGCGTGCGAACAACCTTACGACAGTACCGACAATTGTCGCCGTGCTGGATTTGAGTTCGCCGAAAGCCGATGGGATCATCAGGGCGACCGGGCGTTTCCAAGAGCAAGGAACAGTGTCTGTTGCCACCGATCGCTTTCGATTTGATCGAGCACGGCAAGATCGAGCATCGGCCGCAAGGCGCTGCCTTTCGGCAGGACGATCGCATATCTCTCGCTGCCGAAGCTGGTGTCGACGACTCGGATCGCGCCTGAGAAGTCGTTGCGAACGATCCAGGCCAGGAGCGGCTTGTCATGCACGAAGGCATCGATCTGACCGCGGCTCAATGCGGATAGGCCGCTTTGAGCGTCCGGGAATGCCCGGAAGGGAAGCTGCTGGCGCGTGAGGTAGTCGCTTGTCGGAGAGTTCGCGACGGCGCCGACGCGCACGGATCGCAGGTCGTTGAAGCTGTGAACGGCGCCTTGCAGTTCTCTGCGCGTAAGGGTGGAGGTGATGCCGGCGGTGAACACGGCTATCGCGATGACGGAAGCGATCATCCACCCGGTCGCGACGATCCGCCCGGGGAGCGTCGCTGGCGCGTTCGCGGCAGCTCCCGCCTGCGTCATGGCAATGGTCGACCACCAGAAGCTGGAGCCGAGCCCCTTGGCGCCTCCGCCGAAATGTTCCGTCTTCCGGCGCTCCAGCAGCCAAATGATGAAGCCCACCACCATCGCAAGACCAAGCAGCAGACCTACAGCCTGAAAGAAGCCGAAAGAGAGCAGCGCCCGCCCGATAGAGACCCAGGGGCTCTCATTGATCGGCACCGCAATCCCGAGCCCGGTGTTGTAGAAAGGTTGAGAAAAATCGACATTGCGTGCACGCGCAGCGGTCACAGTCACGGCTGCGACGCCGGCGTCGAAGGCGCCTTTCGCGACGCCATCAAGCAGGTCCTGCACATTCTCGGTCTCAACCAGGCGAAACTTCAGATGCGCGCGATCAGCTATCCTCTTCCAGAGCTCAATGCTGATACCGCCCCAGCTCCCATCCGGCTGCTTCATCGCGAAAGGCGGGGCTTCCTTGGTCGCCACCACCAATTCCTTGTCGGGGGCTATGCCTTGCGCGCAGACCGCGCCGCAGACGAGCGCAAGGATCGCCAGCGATAAAAAAGATATCAGGACCGATCGAAGCGACAAAATCACTGGTACGCCTTGACGATGCCGATCTCGCCGCTCTGCACGCTCACCGCAGCAGCGACGCTGCCCGCCCAAGCCGACGAGGTGATCGGGTGAAGTGGCGCGAATTCATTTTCGAACTCCACCGGATTCGCCGCACGCCTTGGCTTCTCCCGCCCCCGAATGTCGGAACCCAAGAAGATCCGCGCAAATCCGACCGTGCAATTCTTACTAGAATGATGGCAATTTGGCGCGCCACTCAGAACAAATTACGATCCGCCCCGTTTGGCAGGCCTCAGCCCGGCCTATTTCCAGCCGCCGCCTGGCAACCGGCCGTGGCAAGGCGTGTCGCCGCAGCGCCCGCACGGCCCCCGCCAGTAACCCGGAGGGCAGCCATTCCAGCGACAAGCGTTGCGGTACGGCCCCCAATATCCGCCCGGGTTGATATGGATTGGCGGGGCTTCTCAGTTCGACTGGTCTGCCCACAGCCCGCCCATGTCGTGAGGCGCGGTTGCTCTCCAATTGCGACGTTGGCAATGCGCCGAAGCTGCTTCGCTATCGCAAGAACTGTCTGAATCGCCAGAGGGAGAATCCGAACAAGATCGCTCCGATCACCAGCAGCGCGGCGATCTGCGGCCAGACCACGTCGAACCCTGCGCCGCGGAACAGCACGGCCTGCGCGAGGATGACAAAGTGGGTGTTGGGTGCGGCGAGCATGATGTTCTGGATGACCTCGGGCATGCTCTCCCGCGGCGTCGTGGCCCCTGACAACATCTGCAGCGGCATCAGCACCAGCATCATCAGGAGACCAAACTGCGGCATGGTCCCACCGACCGTCGCCAGAAAGATGCCCAAGCTGGTCATGGCGAAGACGTAGAGGGCGGTGCCGAACAGGAACAGCGGGATCGAGCCTCCGATCCGGACCGACAGCAATCCCTGTACCACGAACACGAGTGACACGCTGGCGGCGAGAAGCACGACAAGGCCCATCGACCAGATCTTGCTCGCCATGATCTGGAAGGGCGTCACCGGCATGACGAGCAGGTGCTCGATGGTGCCGTGCTCGCGCTCGCGGATCAGCGCGGCTCCGGTCAGGATGATCGACAGCATGGTGATGGAGGAGATAACGTTATTGATGGCGCCGAACCAGCCTTTGTTGAGCTCGGGGTTGAAGCGCGCGCGCAGGGCGAGCTCGATCGGGAGAGGCGCGGCCGATCGATAGCGGGCCAGAAACTCGCCGACCTCCTCGTTCACGATCGTCTGGATATGGCCGCCCCCGGTGAAGGCCTGCGACATGCGGGTCGCATCCACGTTGAGCTGGATGGCCGGCGATCGCTGAGCCAGAAGGTCGCGCTGGAAGTTCGGCGGAATGTTGAGCGCGAAGGTGTCGAGACCCGCATCCATGCGGGGGTTCACGTCCGACTGCGAAATCAGGCGCGGTATCGTGAAATAGGGTGGATTGAACGCCGTGATGATGCGCGTCGATGCCGGCGAGTTGTCCTCGTCGACGATGGCGAGCGCAGCCTGGTTCAAGGTCTCGGGCTGCGACCTGGAAGCGGTATAGATGGAGATCGTGAAGGCATAGACGATCAGGATCATCAGCATCGGATCGCGGAGAAGGCCCCGCAGTTCCTTGATGCCGAGCTGAACGACGTTGGCGATATGCATGTCTAGCTCGCCTGTTTCCTCAAGAGCACCACGCCAAGACCGAACAGCACCGGGATGGTCACGAGCAGCGCAACGAACTCGCCCGACAGGTCGCCGAAATCGAGCCCTTTCGAGAAAGTGCCGCGCGTGATGGTGACGAAATGTGCGGTCGGGTAGATTCGCCCGATGACGGCGCCGGCTCCCTGGAGGGACGACACCGGATCGACCAGGCCCGAATACTGGGTAGCAGGAATCATCGTCAGCAGCGCAGTCGCGAAGATCGCGGCGATCTGGCTGCTCATGAACGCTGATATCACAAGCCCCATCGCCGTCGTGATAATGACGTAGAGAAGCGCTGCGCCGGTGAAGGCCGGGAAACTGCCCGTGAATGGAACGCGGAAGACGAACACGGCAAAGGCGGTCAACAGGAAGAAATTCAGCATGGCGAGCGCCACATAGGGAAGCTGCTTGCCGACGAGAAATTCAAGCCGTGTTACCGGCGTTACGTAGAAATTGATGATCGATCCGAGCTCCTTTTCGCGCACGACGCTCAGCGTCGCCAATATCGCAGGTATGATCAACAGGAGGATCGGGATCACGGCGGGAGCCATCGCCACGATGCTCTTGAGGTCAGGGTTGTAGCGATAACGTATCTCAAGCTGGAAATCGCCCGACGCCGCGGCGTTGCCATAGAGCAGTCTGGCGCGCTCGGTCAGCCAGTGGGCATGCATCGCCTGCACATAACCCCTCACGGTCTCTGCGCGCGACGGCATGGCGCCGTCGATCCACGCGCCGATCTGGACGTTCCTGCCGCGCGCCACGTCGCGCCCGAACCCCGGCGGAATCTCGAGCGCCAGGCTCAGCTCACCGCTGCGCATGCGGTTGTCGAGATCGTCGTAGTCGGTGATCGCTGGCAATTCGGTGAAAAAGCGCGATCCGGATATCTGCAGGACGTAGTCGCGGCTAATCCCGGTTTCGTCGCGGTCCATGACGGCGAAGGATAGATTCTCGACGTCCATGTTGATGCCGTAGCCCATCACGAACATCAGAATGAGACTGCCGAGAACGGCCAGCGTGGCACGGATCGGGTCGCGCCGCAGCTCGAGCGCCTCCCGGTGGGTGTAGGCGAATACGCGCCGCAGGTCGAAGAAGCGCATGAGTCGGTGGTGTGCCGCGGCGGCTTGGTCGCCCGGCCCGGCTTCGCTCACTACGGCCGGTACGGCGGCCGGCAGCTTGGCGTCCGTCCTGCCGATCGCGTCCTGCAGATAGGCGACGAAGGCCTCCTCGAGACTGCCGCCGCCGCGCTGCTCGGCAAGCCTGGCCGGCGTGTCGCTGACCAGCACCCTGCCTGCATGCATCAGCGAGATGCGGTCGCAGCGCTCGGCTTCGTTCATGAAATGGGTCGAGACGAAGATCGTGACGTCGTCCCTGCGGGATAGCTCGGACAGGATTTGCCAAAAGCCGTCGCGCGCCACCGGATCGACGCCGGATGTCGGCTCGTCGAGAATCAGGATGTCGGGCGCATGAATCATCGCTACCGCGAGTGAGAGGCGCTGGCGGACCCCAAGCGGCAACGCATCGGGCAACGCATCGATGACGTCGACGAGGTCGAACCGCTGTGCCATCTCCTGGACACGCCCCTCGATGGTGTCAGGGGCAAGCCGGAACAGCCGCGCATGCAGCTCGAGGTTCTGCCGGATCGTCAATTCGGAATAGAGCGAGAAGGCCTGCGACATGTAGCCGACGCGGCGCCGGACATCCATGTCGCTCGGATCGACCTCATGGCCGAATAATCTCGCGATGCCTTCGCTGGCCGGCAACAATCCGGTCAGCACCTTCATGGTCGTGGTCTTGCCGCAGCCGTTTGAGCCGAGAAAGCCGAAGATTTCGCCGCGGGCAATGCGGAAGCTCACATTGTCGACGGCGGTGAAATCGCCGAACCTCACGGTAAGCTGCTCGGCCTCGATGGCGATGTCGTCGGCATGTTCGCTTCCGCGAGGCGGGATCACCACTTCCCTGTGCTCCCGCCGCTCCTCCTCCGGGAGCAGCGCAATGAAGGCGGCATCGAGATTATCAGCACCGGTCTGCCGCAGCAGGTCCGCAGGCGCGCCGGTGGCGAGCACCCGGCCTTCGTTCATGGCAACCAGCCAGTCGAAACGCGCCGCCTCCTCCATATAGGCGGTGGCGACAACGACGCTCATGCCCGGATGGCTTTGGCGGATCTCGTCGATCAGTTCCCAGAACTGGCGGCGCGAGAGCGGGTCGACACCGGTGGTCGGCTCATCCAGGATCAGGAGGTCGGGATCATGAATCAGCGCGCAGCAAAGGCCGAGCTTCTGCTTCATGCCGCCCGACAGCTTGCCTGCTGGCCGATCCGCGAAAGGCGTAAGCCCCGTGCCTTTCAGGAGCTGATCGATCCTCTGCTCGCGTTCACTCTTGTCGTGGCCGAACAGGCGGCCGAAGAAGTCGACATTCTCGAACACCGACAGCGTCGGATAGAGGTTCTTGCCGAGACCTTGTGGCATGTAGGCGATCTGCGGGCACGTCAGCCTCCGGTGCGCAGCATCGGTCATATCGCCGCCGAGCACATGGACGCGTCCCTGCTGTACGGCCCGAGCGCCGGAGACAAGGGAGAGCAGGCTGGATTTCCCAACGCCGTCAGGTCCGATCAACCCGACCATGCGCCCGGTGGGAATGTCGAGCGTGATGCCACCAAGTGCGCGCGTCGTGCCGTAGGACAGCTCGACCGCATCCAAGCGTATCACTGGCGCCGGTGGACGGGCTTGCTCTGCGGTCGACGGATCGTTCATTGTACCAGCTTTTCGGTAAGGTTCGCCGGCCACTCGGCTTTCGGGTCGAGCTGGACAAAGGCCCTGCCTGGAAGGCCGGTCTTGACCTGTTCGATGTGTCTGCGCAGCAAGTCCGGCGAGATATGCGCCCTGATCCGAAACATGAGCTTTTGACGCTCCTCCTCCGTTTCCACCGTCTTGGGCGTGAACTGCGCAACGTTTGCGACGAAGCTCGCCTTGGCGGGAATGACATATTGGGGGGCGGCATCCAGCACGATGCGGACATCTGCGCCGATTGCGACGCGTCCGGCCTGCGCCGTGGGCAGGAAGAAGGTCATGTAGACGTCGCCGAGGTCGACGAGATTGAGCACACGACCGCCGGCGGCAAGGACTTCGCCCGGCTGCGCCACGCGAAACTGCACGCGCCCATCGCGCGGTGTTATCAGGATGCTGTCGTTGATGTCGGCCTTGATGCTCTCGATGGCGGCCCTTGCCGCGTCGATGGATGCTTCGGCGTCGACCACTTGCGCCCGGGTGGAACTGATGGCGGCCTCCGCCGCCGCACGCTGAGCCTCGGCGGCCGCCACCGCGGCCTTCGCCCCTTCGGCGGCCGCCCGGTCGTCGTCGAGCACCTGCTGAGGCACGGCGTTGGTCTTGATCAATTGCTCGGATCGCTGCAGCTTTCGGTCCGCCGTATCCAATTCAGCATTACGCTGCGCAATCACCGCGGTAGCGGATTTCCTCTCGGCTTCTCGCTGCGCGACGAGACTCTTGGCGGTGTCGACGCTGATGATCGCGCGGCGCAACTGCGCTTCGGCTTGACGGAGCTGCGCATGTAGCTGCGTCGTGTCCATGCGCGCGAGCACCTGTCCTACCGTGACAAAATCCCCCTCTCTGACCAGGATCTCCTGGATGCGTCCCGGCGTCTTGGTTGCAATATCGATTTCGACAGCCTCGATGCGGCCGTTGCCGCTGGCGATGCCCGGCGGGAGATTGTCGCTCGAAAGCTTCTGCCAGGCATAGTAGCCACCTGCGGCCAGAAGCACGGCGAGCAGGACGATCAGCCAGCGGTTTCGGCCTTTGGTCATTGCCCACGGACCTCATCCATCACGCTCGGACACAGGGTCCATTGCCCTGTTATGCGGTGCGCCGAGCACGAAGCAGCCAAGCCAGCCGACAGTCGCAGTAAGGCTGATCGTAGCCCTCCGCCCTCCAACGCCGATATCCGACGAAACCCTGAGCCAAAGGTCGGCAATGTTCCGAATTGTTTAGGCAGGAACTGTCGGGGATGCGTTATCGCCGCCCCCTTTCGCCAAGGGTCAAATGGGTCACCGTCGCCGCGAGATTGACGCCGATCGCGCGCTCGACGGAAAGCGGCTGCAGCACGACGCTTCGGCGCGATCCGCCGATCAGAGCGTTGGCGCCAAAGCCGGGACCCAGCGCAACATTGGCGCTGGCCCCCACATAGCTCCCGCGCATGGTGCCGGGACCAATCCGCGAGTTCTTGGCAAAGACCGCCCAGGATAGAACGCCACTTCCGGTGACGCCGAGGTCAAGACCGACACGCCTTATCCGCCCAGCGTAAATGTAGCGTTGCGCCGAACCTCGCCGGTAGAATACGCAACGTAGTGACTGCGTCGATCCAACAAGAAATCCGATCCGCGGGCTGCTGGAACACAACAGCCGGCCGACCCTGAATATCTCGGCTTGCGCGGGGGCGTTGCGACGGCGGAGATTGAAGCGAAAACGCACAAAGCGCAAAGCAACCGTATCGTCTGCATTTTCAGGCCTCGACTTGATCTTCGGTGTTGTGAGGTGCGGCCGCGCGGCCATAGCTAAGCCAAAAGGTCATGCCGATGCCGACCAGGAATACGGCCGCAAGGAGAAAGAAGATCACCGACTGTTTCAGCCAGGAGAGCGCCGGAACTGCGGCGCCCATGGCGATGCCGAGGAAGCAGATCTGCGGCGACAAAAGACTGAGGCCCGCAAGGAAGGTGCCGAGCGCCAATAGTGTCAGAAGCACCAGGCTGGTTGCCGGCGTGGGGAGCAACTGTTGAACGCCGGAGACAAGCATGATGTTCATCGTGACCAGGACGGCCACCCAATGAAGCGCCTGGGTCCAGAGCAACCGAAACTGAGCCTGCTTGGTGTCGAGCTCGGACCATTTGGTGACGACGCAGACCACGGCAATGGCAAGCGCCAGGAACTCCCAATAGCCCACGAGCGGCTGATGCGAGATATTGGTATAGCCGACGCCTGCGATGGCGAGCACGAGGGCGACGACATAGGGTAACCGCTGCCAGGCGAAATTGGCTCTTCCCGAAACCGTCGAGGGGTGCGCACCCTCGCTCCGCTGCCCGTCAGTCTCGCTCATCGAACATCCACCGCCGTCGGATTCGTTCCTGTACTGCCTCGATCAGTCATCGATCGCTCAAATTACGTGAGCGGATTGGCCCGCCGCACCAGGCAGCAGGCCGGCAAAAGCGGCTCAATTGGCCGACGGCCGCCCTGCAGGCGCATCGGTGCGAAGGCGCCTGCTGCCGAAATGCGGATGCCGTCCGCCGCGGTGGCGCCAATAGCGATGCTTGTGCGGGTTCATATTTGTATTCGGCGCTGCGCTCTTTGGCGCAGCCGCGCCTTGGTCAGTCGATTGGGCCACGGACGGGCTTGGCGGCGCTGCAATGGCTGCAACCACGCCGACGATCAGAGCGCCGAATACGAGTCGGATGTTCATGCTCGCCTCCATGTTCCCATCGGGGATAGCGCAAGCGCTAAAGGCGGCACGGAATGCGGAATGCCGGCCAGCCGATGACTACGATCCTATCGGCGACTTTGCCGCTCGCACATCCGGGATTCTATGTAGGAACGGGCGGCAGAAACTGCGCTTGATAAGCCAGCGAGCGGCAACCTCTGGTAACACAAGGCATGCCTCCAAAGGAAGGCGCCAACGCGCCGAAACAGCGTAGTTCCCGCCCCCGGAAATCGGGTGATCATCTGATATCCCGCATGGTGGCCATCATCATAGGCTTGCCCATCCCGTGCTCGGCGCGACCGCGAGGAGATAAGCCATGTCCAATTATGACGAGAATGCAGTCACCTCCGGCGCGATCGGCAGCGATGCCATTGCGGTCGATGCCGGCCTCCGCAACTACATGTTGCGCATCTACAACTACATGGCCGCCGGTGTCGGCCTCACCGCCCTTGTGGCCTGGCTGACTTATCAGTTCACCGGTCCCGCGTTACTGCAGAGTCCGCTGATGTGGATCTTCATCCTGGCGCCGCTGGCTCTGGTCTTCTTCATCAGTGCACGCATCCATACGCTGTCGGCAACGACCGCACGCTGGTTGTTCTTTGTCTATGCAGCCCTGGTCGGCGTGTCGCTGTCGACCTTGCTCCACATCTACACCAGTTCCTCGATCACGCGCGTGTTCTTCATCGCAGCCGCAACGTTCGGGGCGCTTAGCATCTTTGGGTACACCACCAGGCGTGACCTATCCGGACTGGGCACCTTCCTGTTCATGGGGTTGATCGGAATCATCGTCGCAAGCCTGGTCAACCTCTTCCTGCGTTCGAGTGGACTTGACTGGCTGATCTCGATCGTGGGCGTCGGCATCCTTGCCGGCCTGACTGCCTATGACACCCAGCGTATCAAGGCGATGTACGACTCTGGGGATGATGAGACTTCCGCAGGCCGCAAGTCGGTAATCGCCGCGTTGTCGCTCTACCTCAATTTCATCAATCTGTTCATGATGATGCTGCGCCTTGCGGGCACTCGGCGCTAGACCTCAGGCATTTCCAAAGGCGATATGCGGTTAGTGCCAAGGTCACGAATGGCAGTGCACGAAGAGGCTCCGCGTCGGAGCTCGCGCGCGTGTTACAAGAATTCGCGAGTTCCCGCCTAAAGATTGCTCAACGTCAATGGCGTTCTTCTACCTGACGGTGTATGGTGTGGTTGGGATATCCGATCGGGTCAGGGAGATTGGCCGAGGCAAGGGGTGGCTCTCACTATCGAGAGTCGCGTGGAAAGCGAGTGCGTGCCGTGAAGCAACATGGTGCTCCCACGTACGGGTCGGATCGAACCAATGCGGAGGGATGGTCAGGCATTGGCGCAGCAAGCGCAAGCGATCGGCTGTACTGGAAGCTAGCCTCCGACCTTCTCTTTGTGATGCGCCCTTCATCCGAAGGGCGCTTTGTTTATGAAGATATAAACCCGGCGTTCGAATCGCTTGTTGGGATCGCCTCGGAAGACATCCGAGGGATGGCGGTTTGCGACTGTATGGGGAAGCAGGATGCCAGGTCCGTTCACGAGGCGCTTGATGCTTGTCGCGCGAGAGGTGCCGAGGTCCGGATCCGGCATCGGCTCGCCCTCAGAGTATCCCGACGAACTGTCGAGACGATCGTTGCGCCAATCTGCGATCCCGTAACCGGCTGCATTGCCACCTTTATCGGTAGCCATCGCGTGCTGGAAGGAGCGTCCTCCCAAGACTTTGGAACGATTTCGGACGGTGGTGCGAGCATGGGCGCCACGCTGGTATCCATTCAGGAAGACATGCAGCAGCGCATTGCCTCCGACCTCCACGACTCGACTTGCCAGCATTTGATTGCCGCGAGCCTCGGGATTATGCGGATGCGGAACAGCTTAAGTGAACCGACCAATGCCGAGCGGCTTTGCGACGATATCGATGCGTCGATCGATCAGGCGATCAAGGAAATCCGGGCCTTTGCCTACCTGCTGCATCCGCAAAATCTAACGGTTGCCGGGTTGAAGGCGGCAATAGAGAGATATGCGGAAGGGTTCGCGGCGCGCACATCGTTGAGAGTCGATGCCAGCATCTCGCCCGAGATCGATCGCGTACCTTACGAAACGCAGCGCTCGCTGCTGCGGGTGGTTCAGGAGGCGCTGACGAACGTCTTTCGTCACGCGAAAGCGACGGAAGTCGAGATCGCGATCGAGGCGACCGATGACCACTTCCGGCTGAGGGTCAGCGACAATGGGCGCGGCATGCCGCTCGGCCAGGCCCTCGGCGGAGCGATAGCAGGGCCGCCCGGCGTCGGAATTCCTGCGATGAAGGTTAGACTGCAGCAGATCGGAGGCACCCTCGATATCCGCTCCGGACCGGGAACGGGGCGTCCCGGCACGACACTATCCGCGGTGTTTCCGCGCGGTGCGGTGACCGGGAAGACGCAGCCGGCCAAAGGCCGTTCCCGCCATCATGGTCCGCGCAAACGGGTCCACTAGTCGTGCAGCCGAACTCGCCTCGCTGGCGCCGGCCGAGCCATGCGATCCGATACGAGTTGGAGTTGTCCTGCCATGAAGCGCTTTCTTATCGCCGACGATCATGAAGCGGTGCGGTCGGGCCTGCGAGCGGTTCTGGAACAACGTGCCGACTGGGAAGTCGTTGCTGAGGCGAACGACGGCAGCAAGGCCCTTGCCGAGGCGATCGCGAACCAACCCCATGTCGCAATCGTCGATTTCTCCATGCCGCGCATGACGGGAGTGGAGGTCGCGCGGCGGATCAAGGAATATCGTCTGCCGACCGAGGTATTGATCTTCACGGTGCACAACTCCAGCCTGCTGGCGCAGCAGGCATTCGAGGCAGGCGCCCGGGCATTCGTATTGAAATCGGATGCCAACAGGCTGTTGTTGGCGGCGGTTGAGTCGCTTCTGGCGCATAAGCCATTTTGCACCGAGAGCTGTTCGCCTGACTTGAACGAGGTCTCGACCGGAGATCGGGACAGGCTCTCGCCGCGGGACAGGTTGGTGGTCAAGCTGATTGCGGAGGGCTACAGCAACAAAAGCATTGGCGCGATCCTGAACCTCAGCGTCAAAACCGCCGAAGCGCACCGGGCCGCCGCGATGCGCAAGCTGGACATCCACTCGACGGCCGATCTGGTTCGCTACGCGGTTCGTGCCCGGCTGCTGGAAGCATGACGCACTGAGGCGCTGTCGATCCGGTGCTTGATCTTCCGCCGTTCCAGCTTCTTCTACCATGAACCCCGGAGGCGAAGCTGACCTCGGTATATTCCCCGCGAAATCCTAGGGTTTTGCGGGATAACTGCCGGAAAGCCAATCAGTATGATTCTGACCTCGCTGTCGGCTATCGCTATCGACCGTTCCAACGCATAGGAACGACGCCGTGAAACGCATCCTGATTGCGGATGATCATGAAGTCGTACGTTCCGGGCTTCGCGCGATCGTTGAAACGCGCTCCAATTGGATTGTTACTGCGGAAGCGCCCGACGGCGAGCAGGCGATCGCATTGGCGTTGGAAACGAGACCGGACATCATCATCGCCGACTATTCCATGCCGCTCGTGAACGGACTGGAAGTCAGCCGCCGCGTCAAGACGCTTCGCCTGCGTTCGGAAGTGTTGATTCTCACCATGCACGAGAATGAGGAGATTCTGACCGAGGCCCTTTTGACTGGGGTGCGTGGCTTCCTGCTCAAATCGGACGCCAGGAAGCATCTCATTTCGGCAATCGAAGCTCTGCTCGACGGCCGACCTTACTTTACCAGCGTCGTGTTGGAGAAATTGCTAACCGACTACCAGCTCAACAAACAGAACAAGTCCAGCGCGCTCCTCACATCGCGGGAGCAGAACGTCGTGCAGTTGATTGCAGAGGGACATACCAACAAGGCCATCAGTTCCATATTGAAGCTAAGCGTGAAAACTGTCGAAACCCATCGGGCGTCGGCCATGCGCAAGCTTGGCATGTCATCCACGGCCGACCTGGTTCGCTATGCGATTCGCAAGAAGCTGGTGGCGCCATGACGGCCCAGGTAGTCCAGGGGCAATCCGCGCGGGGTTAGGCGCCCAACGTCGAGGGTAGCGCCTGAAGAGCCGTCAGCGTCGTCGGCAAAAACGAAACGCCCGCGCGCGACGGTCAATCCATCAGGTCATTTCCGGCAACAGACCGCGGAGAACCCTGATTGACACGTCCAAGTGCGCCCGCCCTAATGCTGGGAACAATGCTCACAACGGTCACAACTGGGGCGGCCAGCCAAACTATCTGCTCGCGCGCTGTCTACTCGCGCACCCGCTTTTCCCGGTAAGGCAGTCACGGCTCGGGAGGATCACATGCAGCTAACTCCGAGGGAGTTCGATAAGCTGCTCGTCTACATGGTCGCTGACGTTGCACTAAAGCGAAGAGCCAAGGGCCTCAAGCTCAACTATCCAGAAGCCGTTGCTATCATATCGGCGGTCGCCCTTGATGGCGCGCGTGCCGGGAAGACGATCGAGGACGTCACCAACGAGGCGCGTACCGTCCTGACCAAGGCTGATGTGATGGACGGCGTCGCCGATCTTATTCCAATGGTGCAGATCGAGGCGGTGTTCACCGACGGCAGCCGCTTGGTAACGGTGCATACGCCGATCCAGTGAATGCCTACAGGAGGTCAACATGGCTGGACCAAAAACGGGCCCCGTTGTCGCCGCCCATGTCGACCCGGCGACGGCGAACGTGCCGGTCGGCGGTTACGTGTGCAGTTCGGCAGCGATCACATTCGATGCCGATCGCCCGGTGACGACGCTCAAGGTGCGCAATGCGGGAGATCGGCCGGTACAGGTTGGATCTCACTTCCATTTTTTCGAAGTCAATCGTGAGCTGGAATTCGATCGTGCAGCGGCGTTCGGGCTTCACCTCAATATCCCATCATCAACGGCAACGCGGTTCGAGCCCGGCGACGAACGCGAGGTTCAACTCGTCCCCTATGGGGGCATGCGCGCCGTTTATGGCTTCAACAATCTCGTCGATGGTCCCACCGCCGGCCGTGACGCCGCCACAGTCAAATCCAGGGCGGTGGCGCAGGCGGCGAAGCGAGGCTTTCGTTCCTCATAAATGAAGGCGTGAAACGCAAATCTCTTGAACGAGGGCCACCATGCCTACCATGTCTCGGCAAGAATATGTCGGCCTTTTCGGCCCGACGACGGGTGATCGCATCCGCTTGGGCGATACCGGCCTGTTCGTTGAAATCGAGCGCGACCTGCGCGGCGGCGCCGGCGACGAAATCGTCTTCGGCGGCGGCAAGAGCATGCGTGAAGGCATGGGCATGGATAATCAGGTGACGCGGGCGGCTGGCGCTCCCGACCTCGTGATCACCAACGTGACCGTGATCGACGCTGTGCTGGGCGTCGTGAAAGCGGATGTGGGCATCAAGGATGGCCGCATCTGTGCAATCGGCAAGGCCGGCAATCCGCAGACGATGGATCGCGTCACGCCCGGCCTGGAGGTCGGCCTGGCGACCGACGCTATCTCGGGCTCACATCTCATCCTGACGGCCGCCGGGATCGACACACATATTCACTTCATTTCTCCGCAGCAGGCGCAGGCCGCGCTCTCAAACGGCACCACGACTTTGATCGGTGGCGGCACCGGTCCTTCGGACGGCTCCAACGCGACGACGGTCACGTCGGGGCCTGGCAACATCAGCATGATGTTACGCGCGTTCGAAAACTGGCCGCTCAATGTCGGCATTCTCGGCAAGGGGCACGGACACGGCAAAGCGGCTCTGGTTGAGCAGATCGAAGCAGGCGCGGTTGGCGTCAAATGTCACGAAGACTGGGGCACCACCCCAGCGGTGCTTCGGTCCGCGCTCACCGTCGCTGACGAGACGGACACCCAAGTATGCATCCATACCGATACGCTCAACGAATCCGGCTTCGTCGACGATTCGATCGAAGCGTTTGAGGGGCGGACGGTCCATTCGTTCCATACCGAAGGGTCCGGCGGCGGCCATGCGCCTGATATCATCAAGATCGCCGGCCTTCCCAACGTCCTGCCATCTTCGACCAACCCCACGCTCCCCTACGGCATCAATTCGCAGGCGGAGCTGTATGACATGATCATGGTGTGTCACCACCTCAGCCCGGACATCCCGTCCGATGTGGCATTCACCGAAAGCCGTATCCGCGCCGAGACCATCGCTGCAGAAAACGTCCTCCAGGATCTCGGCGTGATCTCGATGTTTTCGAGCGATTCGCAGGCCATGGGACGCATCGGCGAATGCTGGCTGCGTTGTATCCAAACCGCCGATGCGATGAAGACCGGGCGCGGCAAGCTGCCGGAGGACGCGCCGGGCAACGATAATTTCCGGGTGCTGCGCTACGTGGCAAAGATCACGATCAACCCGGCGATCACGCACGGTATTGCCGACGTGCTGGGCTCGGTCGAGGTGGGCAAGATCGCCGACCTCGTCCTGTGGGAGCCCGCGTTCTTCGGTGCAAAGCCCAAGATCGTCATCAAGAACGGCTTCATTAGCTGGGCAGTGATGGGCGACCCAAACGCGTCGCTGCCGACCCCGCAGCCCACCTACTATCGGCCCATGTTCGGTGCCTACGGTGATGCGTTGCCGGCCAACTGCATCACATTCGTCTCCGGCGCCGCGCATGCTGCCGGGATCAAGGAGCGGCTGGGGCTCCGCCGACAGGTGATGCCGGTGAGAAATGTGCGCAAGATCGGCAAGCGCGACATGGTTCGAAATACCGGCACGCCTAAAATTGAGGTCAGTCCGGAAACCTTCGCCGTGACCGTCGACGGAAAGCACGCGACCGTGCAGCCTTTGACGACGGTCTCGCTAAATCAGAAGTATTTTTTCAGTTGAGGAATGCGCGATGATCCTCATCAAAACCGTTCTGGGCAATATCGGCGATCCCGAATGGGCTGGGCGGCTGTCTGGCGCCGATATAGATCTGATCGAGATCGACCAGTGGGAGGCGCAGAAGACCCGCTTCCGCAAGACGACCACAAAAGGCGCGGAGGTTGCAGTCTCTATCGACCGCGGCACACACATCCACGATGGGGACGTGCTGCTCTGGAATGCCCAGGCGCTCTCGGCACTCGTCGCTCGAATCGAGCTGCGTGACGTGATGATCGTGCACCTCGACGGTCTAACGAGCCTCGCGCCCGAGATGGCAATGCGCACATGCGTCGAACTGGGCCATGCCATGGGCAACCAGCATTGGCCGGCATTGGTCAAGGACAACCGCGTCTATGTCCCGCTGACGGTCGATCGCAAGGTGATGACGTCCGTCATGAATACCCACCGTTTTGACGGAATCCGATACGAATTCGTAGCCGGACGAGAGGTCGTTCCCTACCTCGCTCCGCATGAATCCCGTCGGCTTTTCGGTGGCGCGGAAGGGCCAGTGCATTCACACACGCACGAGAGCTATGCCGGCGTCGAGGCGGAGACCGGACGCGCGTACGGACATCCGCCGACGCATGCCCACTCCCATCCGGGAGCCGCCGCTCACGGACAAACATCGCCGGCAACGGCCGGTTCTGCGCGTGACCACCGAGAATGACCGTGTCGATGCGTCGAGGAGCGCCGCTTTTCTCTCGCGGATGCTGCAGTTTGGTGACTCGATGTTCCCCATCGGCGGCTTCTCGTTTTCTTCCGGCCTGGAATCCGCCGTTCAGGAGGGCGTCGTCACCAACGCGGCTACACTTCGAGCGTTCGCGCGCACCGCGGTAGAGCAGGCGGCGCGCGGAGACTGCATCGCGCTGATCGCCGCGCATCGCGCCGCAACTGCCGGAGAGGTCGACACCCTCGCCCGAATCGATGCGCAGGTATACGCGCGCAAGCTTTCCGACGAAGCGCGAACAATGTCGGTTCGCATGGGCAAGAAGTTCACGGAGATGGGGGTTGAGGTTGTGGGCGCGCCGCTGCTTTGCAGATGGCGTGAATGCATCGAGACGTCTGTTACTCCCGGTTGTTATCCCATCGCATTGGCGATTAGTTTCGCCGTACAGAATCTGACTGCCTACCAAGCGTTTGTCGTGCACCAGTATGGCGTTGCAACAACGATCCTCGGCGCGGCCTTGCGACTGATGAAGGTCAGCCACATCGAGACGCAGAAGATTCTCTACGAGCTCACCGGGCAATTAGACGAGATGTACGCGACCGCCGCGGCGGCTCGACTGTCGGACATGGCAGGCTTTGCGCCTTTGACGGAAATTCTGGCCGCCGTCCACACCAGAGCGCATGTGCGCCTGTTCATGAACTGACGTTGAATGGAGCTTGGAATGTCGAAAAGTATCACGCGCATCGGCATCGGCGGCCCGGTCGGGTCAGGCAAGACCGCGATCGTGGAAGCCATTACACCGCGCTTGCTGGATCTCGGCATCAAGGTGCTCATCATTACCAATGATGTGGTGACGACCGAAGACGCCAAGCACGTTCAGCGTACCCTCAAGGGCGTTCTGCTCCAGGAACGCATCCTCGGCGTGGAGACTGGTGCCTGCCCTCATACCGCGGTGCGCGAAGACCCAAGCATGAACCTCGCCGCGGTCGAGGATATGGAACGGCGCTTTCCGGATAGCGACGTCGTGCTGATCGAAAGCGGAGGCGATAATCTGACGCTGACCTTCTCGCCGGCGTTGGTGGACTATTTCATATATGTGATCGACGTCGCCGCGGGCGACAAGATCCCGCGCAAGAACGGACCCGGGATCACGTATTCCGACATCCTGGTCATCAACAAGACCGATCTTGCACCCTATGTCGGGGCCAGCCTTGAGGTGATGAAACAGGATTCACAGATGATGCGCGGCAGAAAGCCGTTCCTGTTCACGAACTGCAAGACGGGGGAAGGCATTCCGGAGTTGGTTGCGCTGATCGAACGGGAGTTTCTGTTCGATATCAATCCGCGGGCACGGCGGCCAGCATGATACCGGCGGCCTTCCCTCCCTGGGCCCGCGCCGAAGCGCTCGGCGCATCGATGCCGGAATTCGCTCCGTTCCAGGATGAACCGCCGCAGATGAGGAGTGGCAGTGTCGGCAAGACAGGTCTCCTACGTCTCGGCTTCGAGCACCGCTCCGGCCAAACGATCCTGGCGAACTTGCAGCGGCGGGCGCCGTACATGGTGCAGCGCGCGCTGCATTGCGATGAAGAAATGCCTGATATGGCCTGCGTGTTCCTAATCACCACCACGGGCTGCGTGCTGCAGGGAGACAGGCTCGCTCTTGATATCACCCTTGGTCCGCGCGCGCAGGCACACCTCACCTCGCAATCGGCAACCAAGATTCACGCGATGGACGCCAACTATGCGGCGCAGAGCCAGACTATCACGCTTGCCGATGAAGCATACCTGGAGTTTCTTCCGGATCCCGTGATCCCGCACCGGCACTCGCGGTTTCTCAGCGACACACAGATCTGCGTGGCGCCGTCGGCCACACTGCTGTTTTCGGAAATCATTCAACCCGGCCGCAAGCACCATCGTCCGGACGAGTGCTTCGGAGCAACCGTATTGTCGATATCAACGTCGGCCACGCGGCCCGATGGTCGCCCCTTGTTCGCAGAGAAGCTGGTGATCGAGCCGCGCCGATATCTGATGCGGCAAACTGGCGTGATGAACTCCTTTGATGTGTTCGCCAACGTGATCCTGTGCGCACCCAAGGACAAGGCAGAACGCATCCACGAGCGTGCGGAAGCCGATGTGAACCTCGCGGAAGGCGTGGCGTTCGGCGCCTGTCATCTGCCCAATGATGCCGGCCTGATCTTCAAGGTGCTGGGCCGTGAAACCGCGCAGGTGAAAGCCAAAGTACGGGAGTTCTGGGGACTGGTACGCAAGGAGGTCATCGGCGCAGCGCTACCTCCGCCTTATCTATGGCGATAGGGATCGACGGCGCCAACAGATGATCTCCAACAGCCGGTGCCGACACGTTCAAGGAGGCTGCAATGGAAACGATCTTGGCAAAGTGGGAACACCTCTCCGCATCGTCAGGTGCATTGCGGTTCTTGGACATCAATTTGCGCAGCATCGGACAAGTTATGTTTCAGAACAACCCGCTGACCGGGATTCTCTTTCTGGCCGCGATCGCCTGGGGTTCATACGCGGCCGGCGTACCCCGAGTGGCAATTGCGGGGATCGTCGCGGTCGTCGTGGCAAACCTAACGGCGCAATGGCTTCACGTCGATAACGAGCCGCTCTATTCCGGGCTCTATGGATACAACGCCGTCCTTGTCGGTCTCGCGTTGGCGACATTTTTATCGCCGAGCGCGCTCATGTGGGTGTATGTGGTGCTGGGAGCGTCGGTTTCGGTCATCGTGATGCTCGGGACTGCCAACGCCGTCAAGCCCTGGGGTGTATCCAGCCTCACGTTTCCATTCGTGCTGACGACGTGGCTCCTCTTGTTGGCTACGTATGGTTTTTCCGGTCTCGTAGGGACTGCGCTGCCGTCCGGCAACGTCATCACCGCCTTTCAACCCTATGAGGCCAGCCCGCTCAAGCTCATCGACCTCTTCCAGGGCGTGCTTCAAAGCATCTCACAGGTCTTCCTGAAGGCGAGTGCTGTGGCGGCCCTGCTGCTGCTCGCTGGCCTGGCCGTGAACTCATTGACTGCCGCCGCGTTCGCTCTCGCCGGCGCGATACTGGCAGTCCTGGTGGCCCATCTTTTCGGCGCTGAAAGCGACCTGATCACTGGCGGGCTTCTCGGCTTCAGCCCGGTACTGACCGCGATCGCGCTGGGTACCGTGTTCTACCGACCGAGCTGGCGAGTCGCGATCTACGCCATGCTGGGCACGCTGTTCACCGTCATCGCACAAGCGGCGCTGAACGTTGCGTTGACGCCGTTCGCCATCCCCGCGCTGACCGCGCCTTTTGTGCTCGTCACATGGATCTTCCTTCTTCCGCGCCAATGCTTCGAGCCGACTGCGGCTGGCGCTGGCGATGTCGTGAAAGCGCGTACAACCTAGATCAGCACTTTTGGGAGAGCCTGCATGGGCGACCGGAGTTTGGCAGTGCGCGCGGACAAGCACCAACGTCATCGAATCGCAGATCTCAAGTCGTTGCTGAGGGAGGCCTGAGCCATGGGACTCATTGGGATATTGCTTGGTTTAGCCCTGCTCATGTGGCTCGCGTACCGTGGAGTGAGTGTTCTGCTGGTCTCTCCGCTGGCGGCGCTCATCGCGGCCGTATTCTCGGGCGAACCGCTGCTCGCGCACTGGACGCAGACGTTCATGGCCGGAGCGGCGCGGTTCGTCGCGCAGTGGTTCCCCATGTTTCTGCTAGGCGGGTTGTTCGGAAAGCTTATGGGCGACAGCGGTTCGATCAGCTCCATCGCGCAGTATTTGACCAACAAGTTGGGAGCCAGCCGCGCGATGCTCGCGGTGGTGATCGCCTCGGCTATTGTGACCTACGGCGGCGTGAGTGTGTTCGTCGCATTTTTTGTGCTGGCGCCCATGGCTCACGAGATGTTCCGGGCCGCGAACATCCCGCGCCGCTTGTTGCCGGCAACGGTCGGCCTCGGTGCATTCACGTTCACCATGTCAGTGATGCCGGGAACCCCCTCGGTCAACAACGCCATTCCGATGCCGTACTTCGGCACTACCACCTTCGCGGCCCCCGGGCTGAGTATCATCGCATCCGCTATCATCTTCGCCTTCGGCATGTGGTGGCTCGGCCGGGCCGAGGCTGCCGCGCGCAAGGCTGGCGAAGGTTACGGAGGCGAGGCGGATACCACTCCTGTCGTTGACGAGATGGTTCGCGAGCAAGCGGCGCCGGCGGGCGACTTCGACCCGGCCGAGTTGCCGCACGGCAAGCAGGCCGAGAATGTGCCTCCCTTCGCCCTGGCCGTACTGCCCCTCATCGTCGTTATCCTCACGAATTTCTTGATGTCGCTTGTCGTATTCCCGCGCCTCGATTTTTCGTTCCTGTCCGAGCCCGAGTGGGGCGGTACTACGATCGGGGCCGTGTCCGGCGTCTGGTCAGTTGTCGTGGCTCTCGCGGCGGCAAACTTGACGGTCCTTCTCATCAACCTCCGTCGTTTGCCATCCTTGCGCGAAAGTCTCGACGCCGGGGCGAATTCCGCGGCCTTGCCAATGTTGATGATCGCTAGTCTTGTCGGATTCGGCGCAGTGGTTGCCGCGTTGCCGGCATTTGCGACGGTTCGCGATGCGGTATTCTCGATTTCTGGAGGACCGCTGGTTTCATTAGCCGTCTCTATGAATGTGCTGGCGGGGCTGACCGGTACTGCTTCTGGCGGTATGGCAATTGTGCTCAATGCATTTGGCGACGACTTCTTGCGTCTTGGCACGGAGCATCACATCGATACCGAATTGATGCATCGCATAACAACGATGAGCGCGGGTACCCTCGACGCCCTCCCCCACAACGGCACGGTGTTGCTGCTATTGCAGATCAGTGGTCTGACTCACCGTGAAAGCTATCTCGACATGGTGATGACCGTGATCGTCAGTTGCATTATCGCACTTGTTGCCGTCTTGATACTGGGTTCGGTTTTTGGATCGTTTTGACGGCTGAGATCACCGCTAACTTGGCCGATCGAGCTGGCCCGGGCCGATCAGCGCAGGCTCATGCACCTCGCGCATCGCGGATTGCCTGAGCGACTTTCGTCGCCTGCGACACTCGTCCGATTCGCGCGCCTGTGACGATCTTTCTTCGGCGCGTGCTCAAGCGCGGCACCATGCCTTCATTGGCGGTGGATCCGGCGGAGGGATAGGGAATAAAGCTCGCGGCTCGCAGCGCGAGAGCCTTTCGAGCCGCTTCGACATTGGCGGTCCGAGCTGCCAGGTTGTGAAGACGCCTGAGCTCGCCGTTTACCCGCTTCAGTGCTGCGGCAAAGACCTGCTTGCGTTGCGAAGGGCGCTCGGCGGTTCCTGGGAAGTTCGCGCCGCGAGCCTCACCTTTTCCGCGCGTCTCTCGCCGCTTTTGTCGGCCGAGCGTTCGCTCCTTATCGCGCATCTTGCGCAAGCGGGATCGCATGTCCGCAAGATCAGCCGGCTCGACGTCATAGATGGCGGGATGATGCGTGAGGCGGATCGTCTCGTATTCGTCGTGGCTAAGGAGGCTGCGTTCGAGCTTGCATGGGACCGACATTTCCTGTTCCTCCGTCGAATCTGTCGATGCTCACGTCAGCAGAATCATCCAGGTCTAGCGCCGCGTGTGGGTGATATGTCATGCTCGCATAAGGTTGCAGGATTTGCCATCTGCCATCCTTTCGCCTGTCAGCAACTTTCTGTGTTCGTCATTCAGGTCGCCGCTATCAGCGATTCGCAAAAATGCTGTTGGGTGAAGATCGATATCGATTTGAGTTTTGCTCCGCCTTGTGCTTCTTTGCGCGCGTCATCGGTGCCCTTGTAGGGTGAAACGGGAACGCGGTGCGGGAATCTTCCCAACGCCGCGGCTGCCCCCGCAACTGTAAGCGGATATTTGCGATCCGAATGCCACTGGACCTGCCAAGCAGGTTTGGGAAGGCGGATCGCGAGACGACCGCGAGCCAGGAGACCGGCCGTTGACGAGTATCAACTCGTTCGACGGTGGGTCGGCGGAAGGGCATTTATGAGCTTGCGGCGTTTTCTTGCCGGGTGTGCGGCCGTTGTCGCATGCAGTCACACTGGCGCGATGGCCCAATCGGGTCCCGAACAGCTTCCTGCTGTTGTCATCAATCCGGAGGTCCGGTCCAAACCTCCCACGAGGAACAGGCAAAGGTCTTCAACGACTGGTCCTGCGCGCCCAGCGCCCAGTACCGAAGCCGCTCCGGCAACTCCTGAAGTCGTTGTCACCCCCGACCGTACGCTGGAGCCGGCGAGCCGTACCGGAAGCTCGGTCAGCGTGGTCACGCACGAAGTGCTCGCGACCAGCAACCCGACCTCGCTCGTCGACGCGCTGCGGACGGTGCCCGGGCTCGATATCACCGAAAGCGGCGGGCCAGGCGCAACGACCAATGTGCGCTTGCGCGGCGCGAATACCGGTCAGACGCTGGTCATGATCGATGGCATCAGGGTCAACGATCCGACCGCCGCCAGTGGCGATTTCGATTTCGCGATGTTCGCCCCGAGCGCGATCGAGCGGATCGAGGTGCTGAAAGGCCCGCAGAGCGCACTCTACGGATCGGACGCGATGGGCGGCGTAGTCAACATCATCACCAAGAAGGGCGCCGGTCCAGCACAGCTCGACGTCAGCACCGAGGGAGGAAGCTACGGCACGGCGAGCAGCAGCGCATCGCTGACCGGAACCTCGGGGCCGTGGTCCTACGCATTCACGGGAAACGGGCAGCATAGCAACGGCTTTTCACGCTACGGCTATCGCATCCCCGCGCTCGAAGCCAAGTATGGTCCCCTCGAGCGCGACGGCTTCGACCGCGTCGGCGGTTCGGCACGCGTCGGCTACGACGCTGGCGAAGGCGTACGCCTGGAGACGGGCATGCTGACCTCGTTCACGCGGTCCGCCTACGACCAGGCCAGCGGAACGTTCCCGGACACGCCGTCGAGCGCGACGCGCCTTCTCGAGCAGGTCTGGGGACGCGCCTCATTCGACACGTTCGGTGGCATCCTCACCCATAGCGTGAGCGCGTTTGAAACACACATCGATCGCTCGTTCGACGACGTCACCTACAGGACCAACAAGCTGCCGCAGAACACGACGTCCATCCTCTCCAATTTCGTCGGCGACAGCACGGGCCTGGAATATCAGGGCAACCTGAAGGTCGGCCCGCTCGGATCGCTCATCGTCGGATCGCGCGTCCAGCATGAAACGGCGAGCACCTCCACCACCAACCTGCTGCCGATCCCCGGCGCGCCGACGCCACAGCTCGCCGGGACACAGGACACGAATTCAGTCTTCGCGCTCTGGCAACTGCCGATCGGCGAACGGCTCAACATCACGATGGGCGGCCGGGTTGACGACGTCGTCGATGTTGCACGGTTCGAGACATGGCGAGCCACCGCGGCGTACACGATCGCGGAGACCGGCACCAAGCTGCGTGCGAGCGCCGGGACAGGCGCCAAGGCGCCAACGCTCTATCAACTGTATGCGCCGACTTACGGCAATTCCGCGCTCAGCCCCGAGGAAAGCTTCGGCTACGACGCCGGCATCGACCAAAGCCTGTTCGGAGGCCGCGTCGTGGTTTCGCTGACCGGCTTCGGCAACCGGTTCAGCAACCTGATCGACTTTGTGACCGATGCGGCGCATCCGCTCGGGCACTACGTCAACGTCTCGCGCGCCGAAACCGACGGACTGGAACTCGGGGTCAACGTCGATATCCTGCCGGGCTACCTGAAATTCAACGCCGCCTATACCTACCTGCAGGCCAAGGATCTTTCGACCGGCCTGACGCTGGCGCGCCGGCCGGAAAACCTGGCGAGATTCTCGTTCCCCATCACACCGATCAAGGATTGGCTGATCGAGCCGCGCGTGCTCGCGGTGTCGAAACGCTACAGCGGTTCAAACGAGACGCAGCCACTGGACCCTTACGTCCGCGTCGACCTCTATACCGAATACAAGATCGATGAGACCTGGAAGGTGTACTTGCGCGGCGAGAACATTTTCAACGAGCACTATCAGGAAGTGTACAACTACGGCACGACCGGGCCTGCGGCTTACGCCGGGTTCAGTGCCCACTGGTGAAACGGATGTGATGATGAGCGCGCGGGATGCGCTATCCGATCGAGCGAAACGCGCTAGCCAGGCGATCGAGACCATCGTCCGACGCAAGGCCAAATCGCAGCCATTCGCGTGCCCAGTCGAAGCTGCGGCACCAGATGTGGCGTCGTGCCAGTTCGGTGTGCAAGTTCGGGGCATCGGGATGGGAGGCAAGGCGAAAGAGCGTGGTCCCTCCGACAAGCTGAAGGCCGGCCTCTGTAAGGACATGATCCAGCTTGCTCGACTGGCGAGCGAGCTTCACGCGCGTCTCGTCGGCCCAGGATCGATCCCGCAAGGCGGCCGTGCCCAGGTGGAGCGCCGGGCCGGAGACTGGCCATGGACCCAGCGCCGCCGAGATACGTTCAACGATGTCGCGTCGGCCGATCACGAAGCCAAGGCGAAGCCCCGCGAGCCCATAGAACTTGCCGAAGGAACGCAGCACGAGGATGGGAAGGTCGGCGCTCATTCTGGCCGCACTGATGGCGGGATCGACATCGGCAAAGGCCTCGTCGATAACCAGCCAGCCTCCGCGGCGGTCGAGCCGCTCGGCAACGTGCCGAAACGCCCCGCCATCGGCGATACGTCCATCCGGATTGTTGGGGTTGACGACGACCGCGTGAATGGCGCGTTCAGGCAGCGCGGAGAGATCATTCACTGCGAGAATCTCCCGGCCTCCGCTGCTCCACGCCGCCGAATGCTCGCCATAGGTCGGACTGACCATCGCAACCGCTCCGGGACCTGCGAGATACGGGATCCATTGAATGAGCGTCTGGGTGCCGGTGGCGGCCGCGATATCCGCATCGTCGGGCACGCCGTAAGCTTGGCGCGCCGCGGCGAGGAGGTCCTGCTCGTCGGCCCGCGATGGCAAGCGCGTCCATGCACTGCCTGGAACGGGATGCCGAGTCGTCCACGGCCAGGGATTGATCCCGGTCGACAGGTCGAGCCAGTCCGCAGGCTCGCCGCCATGGCGCGCAATGGCTTCCGTCAGATCACCGCCGTGCTTCATGATCGCTTCATGCCATCAATCGCGCTCCTGCGCGAGACCCTTGTTGGCCTACTGCGGCCGGCGATCGGCGCAACGTTCGCGTTGCTGGCAGCATTGCTCGGAGGACATGCCGCT
Source organism: Bradyrhizobium sp. LeoA1Lang (assembly GCF_055413685.1). Lineage (NCBI taxonomy): Bacteria > Pseudomonadati > Pseudomonadota > Alphaproteobacteria > Hyphomicrobiales > Nitrobacteraceae > Bradyrhizobium > Bradyrhizobium sp. LeoA1Lang. The sequence goes on from NZ_JBVAPG010000003.1 coordinate 64,829, forward strand.
CATGCAGCCGATCTACCACGCGTCGCTTCCATCAATGTCTGCACGGACCAACTGCTTCTGGCGCTGGCCGATCCAAGCCAGATTCTCGGCCTCAGTCCCTATTCACGCGACCGCACCCGCTCCTGGAACGCGGAAAAGGCCGCAGCCTACCCTCGACTATCAGGCGAAGCCGAAGATGTCCTGATATTGCGACCGGACGCGGTGGTTGCCGGCAAGTTCACCAAGCGTGCAACACGGGAATTGCTGAAGGACAAGGGCGTGCGCGTGGTCGAATTCGACGCGGCGCGTTCGCTGCAGGACGTGAAGAGCCAGATTCGGCAAATGGGTGAACTCCTCCACCAGCCGGATCGCGCCGTATCGGAAATACGGCGGCTCGACACGGCAATCCAGCACGCTAGGGAGGCGGTATCGCAGCGCCCCTATCGCGTGCTGGCCTTGTCGCGGCGCGGCTGGGTTTCGGGTGGTGGCAGCTTGATCAGTTCCATGCTGGCCACGATCGGCCTCAAGAACGCGGCAAGCGATTTCGGCTACAAGCTTGGAGGTTTTGCGTCGCTGGAGGCGATCGTTAAACTGAGACCCGATTTGCTCCTTGTATCTGACAGCGGCGACTTCGCGGAGGACGAAGGTGAAGCCTTCCTGTTGCATCCGGCGCTTGAACGTTTCTATCCGCCGTCGAAACGCCTGGTCATCCCCGAGAAACTGACGGTCTGCGGTGGGCCGATGCTTTCGGAGGCGCTGGAACGCCTCGTCTCCGAACTAAGCCGCGTGGCGCGATGACATGCTGGCGGGAAGCGAGACGATCTTGATCGTGGTGCTGGCGATCGCATTCGATGGGCTCATCGGCGATCCGGATTTGCTGTGGCGCCGCTTTCCGCATCCGGTGGCGCTGATGGGCTTGGCCATCAACATGCTCGATCGCGCGCTGAACCGCGAGCAATGGTCGGCCGCACAGCGCAAGGCCGCGGGATGCCTAACCACCGGCGTGCTGGTCGCGATCTGCGCAGGCCTAGGCCTGCTGCTGGAAGCCGCGCTGGGATCGACACTGCTCGGGCAAGCAGCCCAGGGGCTTGTGGCCTCCATCCTGATCGCGCAGCGCAGCCTCTATCAGCACGTCAGCCGGGTCGTCTCCGCCTTCACCGACGGTGGACTTGCCGGGGCAAGGCGCGCGGTATCCATGATCGTCGGCCGGGATCCGGAACAGCTCGACACCAGCGGCGTCTCGCGCGCGGCGATCGAATCCTGCGCGGAGAATTTTTCCGACGGCGTCGTCGCGCCGGTGTTCTGGCTGGCGCTGCTCGGGCTGCCGGGATTGTTCGTCTACAAGGTCGTCAACACTGCCGATTCAATGATCGGCCATCGCAGTCCCCGCTACGAATCCTTCGGCTGGGCAGCGGCGCGGCTTGACGATCTGCTCAACCTCGCCCCTGCAAGGCTGGCCGCCATCCTGATCGCGCTCGTCGCGCCGATCGCAGGCGGCTCCACGGCGCAGGCCTTCAAGATCGTGTGGCGCGACGCTTCAAAGCACAGGTCGCCGAATGCGGGCTGGCCGGAAAGCGCCATGGCAGGTGCGCTCGGTCTCGCGCTGGCCGGGCCACGCCGTTATGGCGACCGCCTCGTCGATGACCCCTTCCTCAATGCCGGTGCCCGGATGGATGCCGATTCTGCCGACATCCGTCGCGCACTCAACCTGCTGATTGCAGCGTGCTCGCTGGAGGCAGCGATCTATGCAGCACTGGCGTTCGTGGTCTGACGGCTCCGTGCGATCTCGAGCATGCGATCGATGTCGAGATGCGCTTCCAGATGGTCGGCGAGCGCATCGAGTGCCGACTCGATCCGCGCCTCATAAGCGACAGACGAAGCGACGCCGAGATTGGCCAGCCACGCCTTTCGGAAGCTGTCATTGACAAACAGCCCGTGCAGATACGTCCCCTGCACACGACCATCGGCCGAGCTGGCGCCGTCGGAGCGACCGTCGATCGTGACCACCGGGCGCACGCAATCCTCACCGCTGGTGCGGCCGAGATGAATCTCATAGCCCTCGATCGGGCTGCCTGTGGCGCAATGAATACCCCGCACGAGCGTCGTCGATTTTTCGGCATCCATCGTCGTGGCGATATCGAGCAGCCCCAGCCCCTCGACCGTGCCGGCCGGACCATCAATGCCATCGGGATCAGCGATCGTCCGGCCGAGCATCTGGTAGCCGCCGCACAATCCGAGCACCTGGCCGCCGCGCCTCGCATGCGCCTTGATATCGATATCCCAGCCCTGCGCACGCAGGAAGGTGAGATCCCCGATCGTCGATTTGCTACCGGGCAGGATGACGACATCGGCGTCGACCGGGATCGGTTCGCCCGGCCTCACGAACACCAGCCTCACGCCGGGCTCCATGCCCAGCGGATCCAGATCGTCGAAATTGGCGATACGCGCAAGCACAGGAACGGCGATGACCTTCCGCGCGAAAGACGTCTGCACGCGATCGAGATCAACGGCGTCCTCGGCAGGTAGCCAGGCTGCCTGAGGTAGCCACGGCACCACGCCGAGCGACGGCCAACTGGTTAGACGCGTGACCGCTTCAAGTCCCTGGTCGAACAGCCTGGGATCGCCGCGGAACTTGTTGATCAGGAAGCCGCGAATGCGCGCGCGCTCCTCGGCCTCCAGCACGAGATGCGTCCCTACAAGGCTGGCGATGACACCGCCGCGATCGATATCGCCGAGCAACACGACAGGTACATCGGCTGCCGTGGCGAAGCCCATATTGGCAATATCGCCGGCGCGCAGATTGATCTCGGCCGGACTGCCCGCACCTTCGACCAGAACGATATCCGCCACTTGCGCGAGACGCGCGAAACTGTCGAGCACCGCGGGCAGCAGCGCCGCCTTCTTTCCGAGATAATCGGCCGCGCGAAGCGTGCTACGCCGCTGGCCCTGCACGATCACCTGCGCACCGGTGTCGGTCTCGGGCTTCAGCAGCACGGGGTTCATATGGACGCTGGGCGGCATCCGCGCGGCGCGCGCTTGCACTGCTTGCGCGCGGCCGATCTCGCCGCCATCGACTGCCACCGCCGCATTGTTCGACATGTTCTGCGGCTTGAACGGCGCGACTTTGAGGCCGCGCCTCACTAGCGCGCGCGCCAGGCCCGCGACAACAGTCGACTTCCCGGCGTTGGAGCCAGTGGCCTGGATCATCAGCGCCGGCGTCGGCCTTGCCATCAGAATTCTATCCCCTTCTGACCCTTCACGCCGGCGCGGAACGGATGCTTGACCAGCGTCATCTCGGTGACCAGATCGGCCATCTCGATCAGCGACGCATGCGCGTTGCGGCCGGTGATGACGACGTGCTTGTCGGCCGGCTTCTCGTCACGGAGAAAGGCAAGCACTTCGTCGATCGGAAGGTAGTCGTAACGGAGGACAATGTTGAGCTCATCCAGCAGGACCATGCGATGGCGATCGTCGCGGATCAGCTCCTTGGCGCGTTCCCAGCCCTTCCGCGCGGCTGCAATGTCGCGCTCACGATCCTGCGTTTCCCAGGTGAAGCCCTCCCCCATCACATGCAAGGTCACGAGCTCTGGAAATTTGGCCAGCAGCCGTGCTTCTCCCGTGTCCCACTTCGGAGATTTCGTGAATTGAACGACGGCGACGGGATAACCGTGACCGATATGCCGAAACACCATACCAAGCGCGGCTGATGTCTTGCCCTTGCCGGTGCCGGTATGGACGATCAAGAGTCCTTTTTCGCCTGTCTTGGTCGCCATGATCTTGTCGCGCGCGGCCTTGTGCTTCCGGGCCTTCTCGCGATGGCGGGCATTCTCGTCATCGGCTTCGTGAGATGGGTTCATCATGCGATTTCTCTCTTTGCTTCGTGCAGACTTTCGGCGATCACATCCGCGGCGCGATTGGAGCGTGGTGTCCATAATCCGCGCCTGATTGCTTCCGCGAACCGGGCAGCCATCTCGCGGAGCGCCGCCGGGTTGGACTGCTCGATGAAATCTCGCACCCGGTCGTCTTCGAGATAGGCCGCGAACAACTGATCGAAATAATGATTCGAGACCGCATCGGTCGAGGCCGCGAAACCGAACAGATAGTCGACGGTCGCAGCCATCTCGAATGCGCCCTTGTAGCCGTGCCGCATCACGCCGGCGATCCATTTCGGGTTGGCGGCGCGGCCCCGCACCACGCGGGATATCTCGTGCGCCAGCGATCGCACCGCCGGCATCTCGGGCCGCGACGTATCGATATGCGCAATGCGCGGCGCCTGCCCGCGCAATGTCGACACGGCGGCTGCCAGTCCGCCCATGAACTGATAGTAGTCGTCGGAGTCCAGGATATCATGTTCGCGGTTGTCCTGGGCCTGTGCGATCAGGTCGACGTCGGCCAGCCGCTCGACAAGATCGTCGCGGGCAGCGCTGCCCTCCGCCCCGGCGCCATAGGAATAACCGCCCCAATCCAGATAGACGTCGGCCAGATCAGCGCGATCGTCCCAGCCGCCCTCGTCGATCAAGGCTTGCAGCCCCGCGCCGTAGGCGCCGGGCTTTGAGCCGAACACCCGATGAGCAGCGCGGCGCTCGGCGAGCTCGCGGCTGATGCCGCTTGCTTCCAGCGTCTGCCGCCGGCGGCGGACATTCGCGGCGATCGGATTGGCGTCATCAGGTTCGTCGAGCGCCGCGACAGCCGCCACCGCGCTCGCGATGATGTCCATCTGGGTCGGAAACGCATCCCGAAACAGGCCCGAGACACGGAACGTGACATCGATGCGCGGACGTCTCAGTTCAGACAGGGGCGTGATCGCAAAGCCGGTCACCCGTCCAGAGGTCTCCTCCCAGGTCGGCCGGACACCGATCAAGGCGAGCGCCTGCGCAACGTCATCGCCGCCGGTGCGCATGTTGGCGGTCCCCCAGGCCGACAAGGCGATCGTGCGCGGCCATTCGCCGGTTTCCTGCCAGAAGGATTCGACGAGCCGTTCGGCCGCCAATTGCCCGATCCGCCATGCCGAGGGAGTCGGCACCGCGCGCACATCGACAGCGAAGAAGTTGCGGCCGGTCGGCAGCACGTCGGGCCTGCCACGCGTCGGCGCCCCCGACGGACCGGGAGGCACGAAGCGGCCATCAAGACCGCGCAGCAATGCCGCCATCTCCTGCGGCGGGCTCGCGTCAATGGCCGGCCGCAATCTCGTCTCGATCCAGTTCTGCACGGCTGCGGTGCGTATCCACGATGGGTCCGGCATCGTTTCGCCCGATACTAGCCGCAACGCCAGTTCTTCGATCCGTTCGACAGTGTCCCCCGTCGTCCGCCACAGGTTCGAGCCAAGCGCGGCCAGGACCGCCGGCCATGGCCCTGTGAATGGGGCAGCGAGATCGCGGGTCAGCGGGTCGAAATCGACAAGACCGAGATCGAGCGCCAGTGAGCGATGCAGCGAGGCGTCTTCCGGTTTGCGGTCCGACCGCGGCACACGCGCGATCGAAACGAGGAGATCGGCGCAGCGCTTCGCATCCGGAGCACGCCCGAACACGTGGAGACCGCCCCGGATCTGCATTTCCTTGATGTCGCAAAGATGCGCGTCGAGCGCACGCAGCGCCTCGCCGACCGGCATGTCCCGCGTCAGGTTGACATCGGCATCGAGCCGCTGCGCCCGTGCTGTGGAGAGAATATCCTCGGCGATGACAGCCGCGCGCTTCGGATCGAGATCGGTTGCAACCGAATATTCGTCGACCATCGACTCCAGCCGCGCCAGATCGTCATGCAATCCGGCGCGGGTCACCGGCGGCGTCAGATGATCCACGATGACCGCGGAGGTGCGGCGCTTGGCCTGGATGCCTTCGCCGGGATCGTTCACGATGAACGGATAGAGATGCGGCAACGGCCCCAGCACCGCATCCGGCAGGCAATCGGCGGAAAGCCCGGTGCTCTTGCCGGGCAGCCATTCCAGATTGCCATGCTTGCCGAGATGAACGATCGCGTGGGCGTCGAAGACGCGGCGCAGCCAAAGATAGAACGCCAGATAGTGATGGGGAGGAACGAGGTCCGGATCGTGATAGCTGCTCTTGGGATCGATGTTGTAGCCTCGCGCCGGCTGCACGCCGACAACGACATTGCCGAAGCGATGCAAGCCGAGACGGAACACGCCATTGGGGACGTGCGGATCATGGACGGGATCACTCCAACGCTCCGTGACCGCACGCTGAACATTGGGAGGGAGCGCACTAAATGCCGCTTCGTATTCCGCAAGCGGCCATGACGCGCCACCGCGCCGCAAGGCGCGGCCCTCGAGCGCATTGGTCGGCCCCTCCTGCAACAGCCGCATCATGCCGGCGGCATCATCAGGTGCGCCGGAAATCGCGTACCCCTCGTTCCCCATCGCGGCGAGGATTCCGATCAGGCTTTGCGGCGTATCCAGACCGACGCCGTTGGCGAGACGGCCGTCGCGATTGGGATAGTTGGCGAGGACGATGGCGACCCGTCGCTGGCTCGCAGGCGTACGGCGCAGCCGCACCCACGCCGCAGCGAGATCGGCTGTAGCCTTAACGCGACCCCCGACTGGGCGGAAAGCTGTCGGCGTGAAGGAGCCAAGGCTCTGTCCGGATTCCTTGAACGCAATGGCATTGGCGAAGATGCGCCCGTCAACCTCGGGTAAGACCACATGCATGGCAAGGTCACGCGGGTTGAGGCCGCGGGTCGAGCTTTCCCAGCTTTTGCGGGAAATGCCGGCCTGGGCGACCTGCAGCACGGGACAGTCGGTCTCCGACAATATCCCGGCGTTTTCGCGCGCGGTCGCCGTCGCAAAGGCCGTCGCGTTCACGATGATGTCGGGCGGATGTGCGGCGAGCGCCGGGCGCAGGAATGCGATCGAGCGTTCGTCCTTGAGGCTCGTGACATAGAGCCCGACTACATTGAGCCCACGCGCCCTGAGCGCGGAGCACAGCGCATCGACCGCGGCGGTATCGCCGCCTGCGACGAGGGCGCGGTAGAAGATCACGACAGCGTTGGGGCGTTGGTCGGTGGCAGGTTCGCCGTTCCAGAAGCCGGCGGCCGGCATTGGCCGCGCCGACGGCGGCCTGTTGCCGTGGCCGATCAGATGCGCGGCGAAGCGAAGCGCCAACTGCGCGTTGTCGATGCCGCCTTCAGTACAATAGCGCCACAGTTCGTAGGTCTCGCCGGCGCCGAGCGTGCCGCGCGCGGCTAATGCAGCGTTCCAGTCGGTTTCGCCGGGAATGCAGGCGAACAACGTTCCGCGCTGGATCGCGTCGCGCCGAAGGCTTTCAACGCCGTGCGGCCAATAGCTTTCGCCGCCGAGCATCCGAAGCACGACGATCTTTGCTTCGCTCAGCGTGCGTTCGACATAGAGATCGACCGAGGCGGGATGACCAAGAGCCAGCAGATTGGTCAGGCGGACACTCGGGAAGTTCGGAGGCAATGCCGCGTGCGCAGCACCGAAGGCCGCCAGATCACTGTCGGCCGCAGACAGGATGACGATGTCGGCGGTTTCCTGCCCGAGGTCGCGAGCGACATCGCCGTCGTCGATGCTGCCGCCGCTGTCGAGTTTCAGATGCATTGATCGCCTTTCGAAAGGCTATCCCGCAAGCGCGCGGCGCGCCGCATCGGCGTCGAAGCCCTTCAGGCCGATCACGACCAGATGCTCGGCCTGCTTGGCGTCAGGCCGCGCGAACGCCAGCTCGACACGGCTGCCGACCGCCTGCACCACGATCGGCGCAGGCTTCTCGGAGATCCGTGCATGGCCCTTGACGCGCAGCACCCCCGAGAGACCGAGGACGTCGCTGACCCGCGCGCGCATCGCCTCGACACTCTCGGCCGCCGCAGGCGTCACGACGATGCTGTCGAAATCGTCGTGATCGTGCTCTTCTTCTTCGCCGTGGTGACCTGCCCGCGCGGCGAGGTCATTCTCGGCATCGGCTTTCATTCCGATCAGGACATCGGGAGCAAGCGCACCATGGGAGCGGACGACGCGAACACCTTGCCTCAATTGTGCGATGAGCCACTGTTCGATGCCACCAAGCACATCTGGCGATACCAGATCGCTCTTGGAAAGGACCACGAGGTCGGCACAGGCGAGTTGATCCTCGAACACTTCTTCGATCGGGTCGTCGTGATCAATCTCTTCGTCCGCGGCACGCTGAGCCGCGACGGCCTGTTCGTCGAGCACGACGCGTCCCTCGGACAGCGCCAGCGCATCGACTACCGTCACGACGCCGTCGACGGTCGCGCGCGTGCGGACCGCAGGCCATGCGAACGCCTTCAGTAGTGGCTGCGGCAGCGCGAGTCCGGAGGTCTCGATCACGATCGCATCCAGCGGTTCGTCGCGTGTCAGGAGCGTGTCCATCGTCGGAATGAAATCGTCGGCGACGGTGCAGCAGATGCAGCCGTTGGTCAGCTCGACGATATCGCCGGGCGCACAGGCCTTGGCCGCGCATTCCTCGACAAGACCGCCGTCGAAACCCGCATCTCCAAACTCGTTGACGATGACGGCGATGCGGCGGCCGTCGGCTTGCGTTAGAAGCGAGCGCAACAGCGTCGTCTTTCCGGCCCCGAGGAAGCCAGTAAGCACGGTAACTGGAACACGAGACATATTTCAGGACTCCTTAAGAGGAACGTTTGAGCCACAGCGGAAGGCCGGCCGCGACGAACACGACGTTGGGAACGACCGAGGCGATTACTTGATTGAGACGGCCCTGCGCATCGCGGAATTCGCGGCCGAGCCTGGTTTCAGGCACGATGCCGAGACCGACCTCGTTCGACACCAGGACAACAGGGTTTGCTGCTACGCTAAGAAACCGCGCGAGCCCTTTCGTCTCGACATCGGGGTCACGCCCTGCGAGCATCAGGTTGGAGAGCCAGAGTGTCAGGCAATCGACCAACACCGCGCAGCCGGGCCGCGATACCTGTGTCAAGGCATCAATGAGCGCCAGCGGCTCCTCCACGGTTGTCCAATCCGACCCACGCCGGCCGCGATGATGCGCGATCCTGTCCTGCATCTCTCCGTCGCCTGCGGTCGCCGTTGCCAGATACACGCGTGCAAGGCCGCTTTCGGCAATCATCCGCTCGGCAAAAGCCGATTTGCCCGAGCGTGCGCCCCCCAACACCAAAGTGGTCGAGAGATCAGTCATTTCGGGGCGCTGCCATCTTCCGGCGACCAGCGGGCGGGCGGCAGCCGCGCCACCATTCCCTTGCGCAGGATTTCGGCGCGCTCGCGCCACGGCACCAGGCCGTAGATCGACTTGCGATAGGACTCGACGAAAGACACGACGGCACTAGCCCCCTCGGGCTGGAGGTCGCCGAACAAGAAGGTGTAGCCGTCCGAGCTCGAAACCGCGACCGTGGTCGGCCGCTTGCACACGCTCAAGCACTGCACGCGCCGGACTTGAACGGCAGCATCACGTTCGCTTGTAGCGATCCGGATCGCGTCGAACATGGCAGGGCCAGCCAGGACGCCCTCTGACGTCTTGCAGGTGACGCATACGCTCACGATGACAGAACCGCCAGGCGCGGTCGCAGGCAAAGCTTCGTCCGGGCGAGTATCAGGGTCTTGCTGATCGACGTCGTTGCGATCCATCACAATGCTCAAGTCAGGGCCATGACGGCCGCGAGCTTTGTTGGATCGCGTTCGACGGTGGAACGACCATCGAACTCATTCCGTCCGGTGCACCCCGCCCGACGAACCTCCAAAGCACAATACGCGATGGCAGGTCTCCCGGCTCGCGGGTCGTCGCCTCTCGCCGCCTTCCCGGTCATCCCAGTGGCTTCGGCTTTGGCTCGCCGCTTACAGTTGCGGGGGCAGCGTCGGCCTTGCACCGGCTTCCCTTTTTCACCTTCCCGAAGGAAGGACCATCGCCGCCACGCTAGCTGTCCCCGCGACGGCGGTCAACCGCAGTTGACCTGCCCGTTTCCTTCGGCCACTTAAGGCGCGCGCACGAGGAGCCCATGACCTTCCAAATCCCATCTGACTGGCAAATCCCCGCGATCGCTCCAATCGATCAGACGCTTGCCGCAACGATGCGCGCGCGAATCGACGGCAAAGCCAAGCCGCCGGGATCGCTCGGACGAATCGAAGATTTGGCTGTGCAGCTCGGCACGATCACCCATCCATCCGCCGCAGCGCTGCAGAACGCCGTCCTGCTCGTGTTCGCTGGTGATCACGGGCTGACGGAAGAAGGCGTTTCGCAATATCCGTCCGCCGTGACGGCCGCGATGGTAAGGACCTATCTCGCAGGTCGCGCCAGCGCCAACGCCTTTGCGGCCGCCTCGGATGTCAGGATCCGCGTCGTGGACGCCGGCGTCGCCAGCGAACTGCCTTCCCATCGCGACCTCCTCGCCATCAAGATTCGGGCCGGCACCGCGAATTCTGCGCGCGAGGCGGCGATGTCGGCCCAGGAAGCGCGCAAGGCGCTCGCGGCCGGCTTTGCCATAGCTTCCGGTGAAATCGATGATGGCGCCGACATCATCGCGCTCGGCGAGATGGGAATAGGTAACACGGCGTCTTCGGCGCTTCTGGTGCATCGGCTGGCGCCCGCTCCGCTGGATGATTGCATCGGCGTCGGCGCCGGCCAGGACGAACCGGGCATGGCGCGCAAGCGCGCTGCCGTCCACAAGGCGGCCAATCGTAGCGATGCCACGGCGCCGTTCGAGGTGCTCAGGGAATTCGGCGGCCTCGAGATCGCCATGATGGCGGGCGCAGCGCTCGGCGCAGCGGCGCATCGTCGTCCTGTCGTTATCGACGGCTTCATTTCGTCCGCCGCCGCCCTTGTTGCCGTCAGGCTGGCGCCGGCGACGCGCGACTATTGCGTTTTCGCACATCGGTCGGCCGAAAAGGGTCACGACATCGTGCTCGCGGCGCTTCAGGCACGGCCGCTACTCGCTCTCGACATGAGACTTGGCGAGGGTACCGGCGCGTTGCTGGCCGTCCCGCTGGTACGGGCCGCGTCCCGCCTGCTGACCGATGTCGCCGACCTCAGCGACGTGCTGGAGGGAAGGATCTAGATGCGCCTGGATCGTTTTCGCGACGCGGTCCGATTCCTTACGATCATCCCTGTCGGCGCTTCGAACGATGCGCCTGATTCCGAGTGGCTGGTCCGCTCGTCGCAATTCTTCCCGCTGGTTGGTGCGATCGTGGGTCTCGTTTCGGCGGCGACCCTTGTGCTCACAGCCCTCGTGTTGGGGCCAGTCATCGCGGCGCTCCTGGCGGTGTTGGCAAGTGTCCTTCTCACCTGCGGATTGCACGAGGATGGCCTGGCCGATACCGCAGACAGCTTTGGCGGCGGCTGGACGGTCGAACAGCGTCTCACCATCATGAAGGACAGCCGGATTGGAACCTATGGCACGCTTGCGCTGATTTTCGCAATTGCATTGCGCGTCGCGGCGCTCGCCGAGATGCCGGCCTGGATTGGCGCGGCGGCGCTGATTGCGAGCGGAGCCGCCGGCCGCGCCGTGGTGCTGCCGATCGTCGGCTGGATGAAATATGCAGGCAACACGTCCGCGATGAAGGTGGCCTATACGCCCTCTCCGCTCCGGGCAGGCGAAATCGGCTTCGCAACGATTGTGGCGCTGCTCGCACTGACGCCACTTGCTGCGGCCTCCGGCACGCATACCCCAACCGCGCTTATTGTCGGCATCGCTTGCGGTATCGCACTGGCAGTTGCGGTCACGCTGTGGTCGCGACGGCTGATCGGCGGCTATACCGGCGACGTGCTCGGGGCCATCGAGCAGGCGTTCGAGGTCGGCTTTCTGCTCGGCGTTGCCGCCGTCATCCGGTCGGCCATGTGATCTGCGCCCATGTTCGAGTGAGTCACCGGTGTCTGACAAGAGCGAACCGATCTGGCGAAGCGGCATCGATTCATTGGCATTCCGTCCCACCGGACACATGGGCATATGCGTCATGCACCGGCGCGCATTCCGGACGCTGCTGGGTTACACGCCTTCGCCACGGCAGTGCATCGACTTCTACCTGATACACCGCGATTCGTTCGAAGCGGCGGCCCACGCCAAGCTGATCGCCAGAAGCATCCGAGAAACGGAGAACTTTCATCTTACGAGCCGCGACATCCGTCGCCGGATAAAAAATTCGGTCGCATCGGGCGATGCCGTGGGCTAGAATGACTCGCGGAATGAGGATCACCATGCAGCAGACGCAGTCAGCCAATTTTACAGCCGTTGCAACCGGCACGAATGTCATCGTTCAGGCCGTTCTGGCGATGGCTCTCGGTCTGTTCGTCGTTGGCATGGTCGGCTTTTCGCACATCAGTGCCGTCCATAACGCCGCCCACGACGTGCGCCACGCGAACGCCTTCCCCTGTCACTGACGACAGATGCACGTCTTCAGATCGATCGTGTTTGCGGCGTCGCTTGCCGGGTTGATCGTCGGCGCGCTGATATCGGTCGTGCAGTTCTTCGGAACCGTGCCGCTGATCCAGAAGAGCGAAATCTACGAGAAAGCCGCGGCCGATGCGCAGCACAAGGCCGCCCATTCCAGTGGTGGTGAAGCGGATCATCATCACGATGCGGAATGGGAACCTGAAGAGGGCTTGCAGCGCAACGCCCTGACCGTCGCCGCCAACGTCCTTACCGCGATTGGCTTCGGCCTCCTGCTCACCGGCATCTATGCGCTTCGGCAACGACCGGTCCATTGGCGCGAAGGTCTGTTTTGGGGCCTCGGCGGCTTCGTCGTTTTTGTCGCGGCGCCCGGTCTCGGCCTCCCTCCGGAGCTGCCGGGTTTGCCGGTCGCCGATCTCACCGCGCGGCAAATCTGGTGGGTCGCTACCGCCGCTCTGACAGCATCAGCGCTCTACCTCCTGGTCCTGCGCTCTGAACCGTGGGCTGCGGTCCTCGGGCTCATACTCATTATCATACCGCATCTCGTCGGCGCGCCTGTTGCGCCCGAGTCTCATGTCGAAGTGCCGGCCTCCCTTTCTCACCAGTTCGTGGTGACCGTCGTACTCACCGGACTTTTGTTCTGGAGCCTGCTGGGCATCGCAACCAGCCTCGCGTTCGAGAAAGTATCAAGACAACGAAGTTAGGCGGCCGATCGTCAGGCTGCGCCCGCTGGCTCCTCACCGGAATTGCCAGCACCAGGACGGATCGCCGCGATCACGGCGCTCCGTCATGTCGACACGCATGAAACGATCATGCGCGAGCGCGGCGCCGACCCACAGTTCATTCCAGGCGTCGAACACCGCCGGAGACAGCGGGCCGCGTTCTGCCATCAGGTGCCATGAGGTCTGCCGTACCGTCGTGGTCGCGCCCTGCACGCGCAACTCGGCGTCGTCGCCCTGCCCGCGGGCAATGCGAGCAAAAGCACTGGCGAAGCCCTCAGCGCCGGGACCGACACCGCCGAGCAGCGAAGCGACGTCATCAAGGGTGTGCATCCCCACCAGCCGCGCTGCTGCGCCGGCAAGGTGGCCGCCCTCGTCGGGGCCGAGCACGGCGATGGTTTCCGGCACGATCGACGTGATGTATTCCATCGCATAGTTGCGCAGGACTTTCTGAAGGCGCTCTTCGGGCCAGGTGTTTTCCGGAAGCCGTGGCGCAAGATCAGCTCGAAACGGGGGACATTGCTCGCCGGGCGAGAACTGCAGCCGTTCATCGGGCGTGAGGTCGTGATCCCACTCCTTGTAGTAGCCCTCCAGGCCGGGCTGTCCGTCGACCGTCTGGCCGGTACAGACGAAGCCCAGCCGTGGATTACCGAGGACGACGCCGTTATTGGCGTGCCATCCTCGCAGCATCGCGCGCGACACCTCCGATGGAATGCCGCAGATCGCGGTGCCCGACCAGATCCATCGCGGCGGCGGATATCGTACCCAGGCCTTTTGATCGCTCTCGTAGACATACTCGACCTTAACGCCGCCGACCTGGTTCGAGAGATAATGGTATTGCGCGCAGGCCACTGCGTGCGGGAGCTTGTCGAGCCCCAGCTTTTTCAACCCCGGAACAAAGCGCGCCAATTGCTGGCGTCGGAAGGTCCGAAACACCACCTCGGCCGCGCGCGCCGCGCCGGCGCGGGAAGATAGCATCAGGATGAGGCCGGTGAGATAGGAATGGTAGATCAGTTCGACGGCCCGATAGGCGGCGACGTCATCCTTGGCTCGGCTCTCCGCACTTCCGCTCAATTTTTCTTCTCCAAACCGGCGACCACGAAATCCGCGATCGACTCCGCCACGCGTTTCTTGGCCGCTTGCGTCTCTCCGGGACGCGGTTGGTACCAGCGCGAGGTCCAGTTCAAGGCGCCAAGCAATGGCTTCGCGGCGAGCTTGGCATCGACGGACCTGAATTCGCCGGAAGCGACCCCATCCTTGATCACCCGGATATAGAGGTTCTCGTTGGCCTCGCGCAGCGCGGCGACATCGGCAAGCTTCGCCCTCTCGCTCTCGTTCGTGCGTTCCAGAAGATGCATTTCCAGTCCCTGCGCGATCACGCGCAGATAAGGCAGGTGATCGATGACCAGGATGGTATGGGCGACCGCCATGCCGTGCAGGCGGTCGCGCGCGGAAGCCGGGGTCTCGAAAGATGGCCGGATCGCCGCCTGTGTCAGTTCCATGCCACGGCGGTGCACGGCGAAGAAGAGCTCGGACTTGCTTCGGTAATAATAATAGATCGCGCCTTTGGTCGAACCGATCTCGTCGCTCACCCGATCGAGCGACGTGGCGGCGAAGCCCTGGCGCATGAAAGCGCGCGCGGCAGCGTCGAGAATGTCGATCCTCCGATCCGCCAACGGCTCGCCGGTTTCGATTTTGCCAAGCTTGCTCAAGATACCCCTCCTGCGCTGCGCGCAATTGACATCCAAACATACTACTCGGTAGGCTGCAACATACTACTCAGTATCTAAGAAAAGGCAGGGTGGATGACGGACGATTACGCGGGGCTGCGTGTCCTCGACGTAAGCCAGGGATTTGCGGGTCCCTACTGCGGAGCTATCCTCGCCCGCGGCGGCGCGTCCGTCGTCAAGGTCGAGCCGCCGAGCGGCGACTGGGCCCGCACGATCGGCGGATCGGTCGATGGGCACACAGCCTTCAGCCTCGTTCCCAACATCGGCAAGCGCGCGATCTGCATCGACGGAACCAGGCCGGACGGCCGCAAAGTTCTCGCCGGCCTCGCGGCCTCAGCCGATATCGTGATCCAAAACTTCCGTCCCGGTGTTGTGGAGCGGCTGCAGATCGCCGATGCGCAGTTGCGGCCAGCCAATCCCGATCTGATCTACGTTTCGATCCTCGGCTTCGGCCCCGGCCCCTACGAAAATCGTCCCGCCACCGACACCATCATCCAGGGCTTCACGGGCATGATGGTAATGAATCGCGATAGCGCGGGCACGCCGCGGCGGATCGGAATGCTGGCGGTCGACACCGCCGCCGGTATCTACGCGGCCCAGCAGGTCGGTGCAGCGCTCTACAGGCGCCTCTCCGGACGCGGCGGACGTCACATCAGGATCTCGCTCGTGGAGGTCGCGGCGGCGTTTCAGGCGATGCCGATCATCGACGATGCCATGCATCGTGACCGTCCGAGCCCGCCTTTGAGCGTGCCGATCGGAACCTTCGCCACCTCGGACGGCCACATCAATCTCTCATGCGTGTCGAACGCCATGTTCCGGGGCATCTGCCATGCGCTGGGCAAATCCGATTGGATCGAGGACCTTCGTTTTGCGACCGAAGCCGGCCGCCTGGCGCATGCTGGCGAAATAACCGGCGAAGTCGTCGACATCCTTCGCACCCGGCCGAGTGCACATTGGGTTCGCGCCTTTGAGGAACAGGACGTGCTGTGCGGTCCCGTTCAGGACTACCAGGCCTTCCTTGCCGATCCTCACGTGCAGGGCCTCGGGCTGGCTGCGACGCTTCAGGGCGGCGCCTTCGAAGGCCTTCCGCTCACCCTGCTTCCCGGCACCGCGGCGCCCAATGCACACGCGCCCGCGCCGCCCAGGCTCGGGGAGCATACGCGCGAGATCCTCATCGAACACGGCTATTCGCAAACTGCGATCGACCGGCTCGCCGAAGACGGCACGGTCATCGAGGCAGACCAAAGGGAGGTAAGAAAATGAAAGCAAGAGCAACAACGAGTGCCATCGCGGCCGGCTTTCTCGCCAGTCTGATGGCATCCTCCGCGGTCGCGCAAGTGTCCGACAACGTCGTACGCATCGGCATCCTCAACGACATGACCGGGATCTATGCCGACGCCGGCGGAAAGGGCTCGATCCTCGCGGCGCAACTCGCAGCGGAGGATTTCGGTGGCAAGGTCGCCGGCGCCCCGATCGAGATCGTCTCGGCCGACCATGCCAACAAGCCCGATATCGCCGCCAATCTCGCGCGCCAGGAATACGACGCGCAGGGTGTCGACGTCATCGCCGATGGCGGATCGTCGGCGGCGGCGCTCGCGATGCAGAACGTCTCGCGCGAGCGCAAGAAGATCATCCTGCTGTCCGGACCCGCGACCGCCGAGATCACCGGCAAGGCCTGCTCACCCTACAGCTTTCACTGGATGTACGACACCTATGCGCTCGCCGCTGCTCCGCCGGAAGGCGTCCTGAAGCGCGGCGGCGACACCTGGTTCTTCATCACCGCGGACTATGCGTTCGGCAAGTCGATGGAAAGCGAGGCGACCAAGCGTATCGTGGCCAGCGGTGGCAAGGTCATCGGCGGCGTACGTGCACCGCTCGACACTCCCGACTTCTCCTCGTTCCTGCTCCAGGCTCAGGGCTCCGGAGCCAAGGTGCTTGCGCTCGCCACCGCCGGCAGCGACACCAGCAACGCGATCAAGCAGGCGCAGGAATACAATGTGATCGGCTCCAATACACAGGTCGTGACCTTCCTGATGTTCATCAACGACGTCGACGCCATGGGCCTGAAGAACGGACAGGGTCTGGTCTCCTCGACGACCTATTATCACGACCTCGACGACGGCAGCCGCGCCTTCGCCAAGCGCTTCTGGGACAAGATAGGCCGGCCGCCATCGATCGTGCAGGCCGGCGTCTACAGCTCCGTGGTCCATTATCTGAAAGCGGTCGCTGCGACCGGAACGGACGATGGGACCAAGGTGGCCGCCGAGATGCGCGAGATGCCCGTCGAGGACGCCTTCACCCACGGCGCGAAGATTCGCGCGGATGGCCGTTTGCTGCGCGATCTCTACGTGACCGAAGTCAAGAAGCCCGAGGAGTCGAAGGGACCCTGGGACTACTGGAAGATCGTCGCGACGATTCCGGGCGACAAAGCCTGGCGTCCGGCCGACGAAAGCGAGTGTCCACTCCTGAAAACCCACTGAGCCGAGGAGCGCGTCGGGCATGGCCGAGAACCGCAAGCTGCTGGTCGAGAACGACGGCCCGGTGACGATCATCACCATCAACCGTCCGGAAGTCCGCAATGCTCTCGACAATGAGACCGCAGCCGAACTGACCAAGGCGCTGCGGGCGTTCGACAGTGCGCCCGATCAGGCGGTCGCAGTGCTGACAGGCGCGGGAGGAAATTTCTGCGCCGGCGCCGACCTGAAGGAGCTCGCTGCCGGCTACGAGTACAAGCCATGGGGCGGCGATCCCGACGGTCCGTGCCACGACTTGCTCGCGAAGCCGGTCATCGCCGCCGTGGCGGGCTACGCGTGCGCCGGGGGGCTCGGCATCGCCTTGCGATGCGACCTGCGCGTCACCGAGGAGAGCGCGACCTTCGCCGTGCTCTCGCGGCGATGGGGCGTTCCCATGAGTGACGGCACGACGGTGAGGCTGCCTCGCCTCATCGGCGCCGGGCGCGCCCTCGATATGTTGCTGACGGCGAGGAAAGTATCGGGCGCGGAAGCAGTCGCGATCGGGCTTGCCGACCGGCTGGTGCCCACCGGGGAAGCCCTCTCCGCTGCCGTCGCGCTGGCGCACGAGATCGCGGCCTTTCCGCAAATCGCGATGCGCTCCGACAGGATGTCGGCCATTCGCCAGTGGAATCTGTCCGAGAAGGAAGCTCTCGCACTTGAAACGAGCCTGTCGCTGGAGGCTCGTCAGAAGGAAGCACGCGGTGGCGCTACCCGCTTTGCGTCCGGCGCGGGACGTCATGGCGCGATCGAGAAGGACTAGCGCATGCGGGCGGTGATCGGACGGCAATTCGGCGGCATAGACGATTTATCCTTCGAAGAAGTCCCGAACCCGTCTCTCGAAGCCGGAGCAGTTCGGATCTCGGTGCACGCCGCCGGAGTAAGCTTCGCCAATCTGTTGTTCATTGCGGGCAAGCACCAAAACCGTCCATCGTTACCCTTTATTCCAGGAACGGAAGTCGCCGGCGTCGTCTTGGAAATCGCCCCCAATGCAACGACCGAGCTAAGGGTCGGTGATCGTGTCTGCGCCGGATTGCCGTCCGGAGGATTCGCCGAGGAGGCGATCGTCGATGCCGCCAACGTCTTCAAGATTCCGGATTCGCTGAGCTTCGCCGGCGCCACGCTGTTCCCGACGATCTACGCCACTGCCTATGCGGGCCTTGCGTGGCGGGCAAACCTCAAGCCCGGAGAAACCCTTCTGGTCCATGGCGCCGCGGGCGCGAGCGGGTTAGCCGCCGTCGAGATCGGCCGCGCGCTCGGCGCGCGCGTGATCGCGACCGCCGGTGGAGAACGCAAGACCGCTGTCGCCGCCGAATATGGCGCCCATCACGTGATCGATTACAAGCACGACGAATTTCGCAGCTCCGTGCTCGAGATCACGGAAGGCCGCGGCGCCGATGTCGTATTCGATCCGGTCGGCGGCGACGTCTTCGACAATTCCTTGCGCTGCATCGCTCCGCTCGGCCGCCTTCTGCCGATCGGCTTCGCATCCGGCCGCATTCCCCAAATCCCTGCAAACATCATCCTGGTGAAGAACCTCACCGTGATCGGGCTCTATTGGGGGTTCTACATGGCCTGGGGCAAGTCCAAGGCGGACGCCGTCTTGCGTGCAAGGGTGAAAAACCTGTTCGAGGAACTGTTCGCACTTCACGAAGCAGGCAAGCTTCGCGCGCCAGTCGATCAGACGCTTCCGCTGCCGCAATTCGCAGACGCCCTCCGACGGGTCGAGCGGCGTGAAGTTATCGGCAAGATCGTTCTCGCGCCGGGAGACAGGGCCGCCGACAGCTTCACTGCGCAGACGGCATGAGAGCGTGCAAAACGTCCCAATTCCAGGTTTGACGGACGCTGTCGAACGCAGCGAAATCGTGGTCGAACTGCCAGTAGGCCCATGCCCAGCCAAATCGGTCGGCGCTTCTCGCCACGAAGGACAAATATCTCAGGCGGCTTCCAGATGGGGCACGCTCATAGACCCCGAACTCGCCAAGATAGATCGGACGTTTTTCCCGCTGTGACCAGAGATTGATCCTTCTGAAATCAGCGACGACCTTCGCTTCGTCCTCACGGGTACCCCAATCCAGCGGGCCAATCTTCGAAAACGTGCGGGACCATGGCGCGCCCTGATGCGTGAACGTTATGGGCGCGTAGTAGTGAAACGTCACGATCAGCTTTCTGTCGCTGGCCGGCAGAACCAGTTCCTCAATAGGCGCGTCGTCGGTGTTGAGAACAGCGGCGATGACAGTTCGCCCGGGGTTCGTCACGCGGATGATGCCGAGACATTCATTAAGGAGCGCGTTCCATTCCGCCGAGGTCATATGGCCCCCAGGCTCATTCAGAATTTCAAATATAAGTGCAGGATATTTCCCTGCATAGCGCGACGCGATCTGTTTCCAAAACGATCTGAGCTTCCCGGCGCATCGCGAGATATCACGCTGGCAAAAATCAGTATCGTGCTCATCCAGAATGGGAATGAGCTTCCGCGCAAGAACCTCTTCGATAACTGTATCGAGGCGTTTCAAGACGGCTTCATCAAGGGTGTTGTCCGCATCCATATGCCTGAAGCCGAAGAAGTTGATTCTGACGTGCGAGAAGCCGGCCTTTTGAATTGCGGTCAGGTTATCCAAACGGAATGGCGCATTCGCGGCGCCTTCCCAAATGCCGTCATATCCCAGAATATTGATGCCGCGCCCCAATCCCGCCACGTCGCGAAACGCGATCTGCTCAGACCCGTAGGCTCGTGGCATCCACGCTGCAAAGACAAAAGCCAGCGGGAGAAGTTTGAGCGCTTTTGGCCAACCGGCAAGTATAGCAATCATTCCTGCGCCAACTCACGATAGCTGTGATCTTCCGGCAGTACCGGCCGACAGGTTGCGAGGAAGAACACCAGCAACAGCACGGATGTAAACATCGTGGAACGAAGAAATATCGTCTCCGTAAAATTGGTCTGAAAACTGAGGACGGAGAACCCTATGATCAGGGCACAATGAAACCGATCGATCGATCGGGATGAAATCAGATGGAGCACCTTGTTCGAAAACAGGAAGACGCTTGCCGCAAAAAGGAGGTAACCCAAAAGTCCCGTTTCCATGAGAATGGTGATGTAGCCGCTGTGGTAGTTGTCGAGCACCCAACCGTGGTTCTGCTCGAAATAATCGTAGATCGATTGGGTCGTCCAAAATCCGTTTATCCCAAAACCGAGCAATGGCGCATCGTCGAAGTGGCTTATCGCATACTGCCAAATGAAGGTTCTCTCCGTGAAGTCGATGCTCAAATCAAAGAGATGGATGGAGTCGTATCCCGTCACGTAAAAATACAGGATCAGGAAGCCCGCCATGATGCACATGACAAAGGGCAACACCGTATAGACTTTCATGCTTTTCACCGACCGCAGGGAGGTGAAAAGCAAACCGCAGGCCGCCAACGCCACAGCACCGGCGCCTCGCGAGCCCGAAGCCAGGACGCACGTTGAAGCGAGCAGGAATGTAACAAGGAAGGGTAGCCATCTCTGCCCTGTTATCTTTCGATAATAGGCAAAGAACATGAGATAGGCGCCCACAAAGCCGAGCGTCTGCTTTGATTCGTAAACACCTTGCCATTGACCGTTGTGCATCCAACTGCGGTCAATTCCGATATCCGGCACGAACATCGCGAAAAAAGCGGATGCCGCAACCAGTACAAAGAGGCCCCGAGTGATCGATTTGACGATATCGTCGATGTCAAGTCGCGTGATAAGGCAGAATGCGCCGAAGGTTGTTATGACAAGAGCCGCGCTTTTCATGATGGCGGCAAGGCCCAGATTTGTCCAAAGCACGGAAACGGCGGCAAGGACGTAGAACGAAACGATCGCGATCAGGTCGAGATTGAACCCCAGCCGCAGGTTGGGGCGCACAAACGCGCTTGCATAAATCAGCACAATCCACATCGACAACGCAGCGAACTGCTGCAGGAAAGTCTGTTCCACCGCCAACAGGGCAGTGTTGAAGGTCCCCATCGATGCCACCACATTGATGGTGATGGACCAATTCATGATGGCCTTAGCGGCCCGCTCGATGTCGATACCGCGCGTTTGCCGGATCGCGCCGTCAAGCGCGCCCGTGTCCATCTGAATTTGTGCTCCGGTCATGGAATGAGCTTCGTGAAGCACGGTTAATTATTTGCTATCGTCGCCGGTCGCGGCGGGTGCGCAGGACGCCACGCCAATGCGGCTCCGGCAAATGCCAATCTCAATGGGTACAGATCGCGCCGCACTGGGCGGGCCGAGAATACATCGCGGCGCATTTTCGAGCTGCGCAGCGTCAGTCGTGCTTGGTTGGCGTGGAATGGCTCCTGTTAAATAGCAGGTACAGCGCACGCGGGTTGGTGGTCAGATAGCGCCAGAACAGCCGGCGCGGCTCGAGCCAGACCCGCCAGGCCCATTCCAGCCCGACATTCTGCATCCATTGCGGCGCGCGGGGGCGGCTGCCGGAGAGAAAGTTGAAGAGCCCGCCCGAGGTCTTGATGACACCGACGTTGGAGAGCCCGGGCGTGAACTCCTCGACAAAGGCCTGCTCGTAGGGCACGCCGAGCGCGACCCAGAGATAGTCGGGCGCCAGCGCATTGATCTCGTCGACCTTGGCGCGCAGCGCGTCGCCGCGCAGATAGCCATGCGAATGACCGACGATCTTCAGCTTCGGATACATCCTGCGGACATTGGCGACGGCGGCGGCATTCTCCGCCTCGTCAGCGCCGAACATGTAGAAGGAGAGCCCGGCCTCCTCGGCCTTGCGAGCGACGATGTGGAACAGGTCGGTGGTGGCGACCCGCTCCGGCAGCGGCTGCGATGACTTGAACCGTGACACCGTGACCAGCGGCTGTCCGTCCGCATTGATGAGGTCGGCGGCGCGAAACAGGCGGTCCGTCATCGGCTCGGTCGAGCAGCGCGCCACCACCTCGCCATTGGCCGAGGTCAGATAAAGCGGACGGTTTGCACGGCGTTTTGGCGAAACCTGCTCGATCATGAAATCGGCGGTCTGCTCGAGATCGAGCACGGCGAGCCGGAGCCCGCCGACGGTGACACGCGGAACCTCGGCGGTGGCCGCTCTGCCGATGAGGTTCGCGCGACGTTCACGCACTTTGTCTTTCTGCGACGGTTCACCGCGTGAAGTTGGGCCCGTTGACACTTGTGTCGGCGCTTCGCGCGGAGTGTCACAAATCCGGACGGTCGAGACAGTCCGACCGAATTCGACACGCGACTTGCGTTCGTCCTCGTCCCGTGATGTCGAAATCGGGCCGGAAACTTGCTCTTTCATCATGACTCAAGCGCTTCAGTTAGAGATTCCGATTGTTGTCTACGCGAACTGCAATATGCGGTCCATTGGCGGCTGCGAGTGGTCGCGACAGTTCGAAGCTGCCTGAACTGGTTAACCGTTAGCAAACGGTGCGACGGGCTCGCTAACCATAACGAAACGTTACGCGCTGCGCGGCGGTGGCAAGGTCGGCCGGTTATCAAACATTTGGTAAGAATCCGCGCACCGGGCGACGACCACAATACATTAATCCAAATCGCACTCTGCCCGTGTCTCCGCCGGTCTGGCTGTGCTAGAAGGTCGCAGCTCCGGCTCGACCGGCGCGCTGAAAAAGTCCGGTTTGCCTTTCGCACGTATGAACAAGAATAATAACGACGCGTTCGATGTCTGCATCGACAACGCATTTGATTTTTTGAATCAAGAGTACGCCGAACTGTTTGATGGCTCGGACGCGACAGCGTTCCAGCATCCGGTGTGGCTGGATACGCTCTACGGTAAGCTCGCGCCCGCCGCGGCAGCCAAACCCCTGATCGTCACGATCCGCCGTCGCGTGGCCGGAAAACTGGCGATGGTGCTGCCTTTGATGCGGGTGCCGCGCGGGCCGATGCAGACGGTTGAATTCGCTGATCTCCGCGTGTCCGATTATCTGACCCCTGTCGGCACGGCCGTGGCATTTTCCGAGCTGCTCCAGGACGAGGATGCCTGCCTGACGCTCCGGCAGCTCGTCAGGCCGTTCGATCTCTTGCGAATGTGCAAGCTTCCTGATGGAAGAATGCCGATCGAAAATCTTATGGCAGCGCCTCGCCGCATCGTCATGGAGATGAACGCGTACGCGACAGCGCTAGTCGCCCCGTTCGAGCAATGGCGGGCGAGCGCGCTGAGCCGCTCCTATCAGAAAGAACTCGCAAAGAAGCTGCGCCAGCTCCAAAAGAAGGGCGCGTTGAGCTTTTCATGCTGCGACGACGATGCATCCATCATGGCCGCGATGGAGATGATGAAGAACTTTCGAGGCCCGCGGTTTCGAGCCCAGGGCGATGGCGACCTGTTGCAGCGTCCCGAATACTTCGACTTCTATTCCACCGTGGCGCTCCGCGGCCTGGGTGCCTTTGTTCGTCTCTACACCATGAAAATGGACGGCAACCTGATTGCGGCAGTTCTGGGACTGCGCCACCGCGGCAACTTCCTCATCATTATGAGCGCATTCGACATCGCGGGATACAAGAGCCAATCCATCGGCGCGCTGATGTTCGAACAAGTCGCCAGGGATTGCATCGAGCGCGGGGATCAGATCCTGGATTTCACCATTGGCGACGAGCCGTACAAGAAGATGTTTGGCGGCCAGCCCTCCCCGTTGTGGAGCGTGACTCAGGCCGGTAGCGTCACCGGCTCCCTTGCTCTGTTCGCGTTACGACAGGCGCCCTGGATCAAACTGGCCGCCAAAAGGATGGCCGAATTCAAGCTGCTGCCGGTCCGCACCTGAACTTAAACGTGCTCGCCAAAGCGCGATGGCTTTTCTTCGAATCGTCATCCGGTTTTAGCTCTTTGTTTGAGCATGATCATTTTTCGGAAAACCGGTATCCACTTTTCCGGATCATGCTTTAGGCACGAAGCGCGCCACGGACTCGTGCGATCCATCCCGGCCTGATACCGTCGACCCGATGGGTGATATTGCGTCGAAGAAAATGCACCCTGCGCCGCACGTTCCATCTTATGTCGCTGCTCGACGTCAGTGCCTGCCGAAAGCGCGCCATTTGCAGGGAGTGTTGGTCGGCAGCAATCTTGGCCGGATCGGAATAGAACTCCGATATCTTCTCCTTGCCCATGCCGCTGGTTTCGAGCCAGCGTGGCACATACTCCGTGCAAAGACGTTCAACATCCACCAGAAGACGGCTCACTCCGGTGCCGGCTGCCGGACAGTTGGTTTGAAACGCGTCGCCAATCAGCACGACGCCCGGCTGCAGATGTCCTTCGGCGGCAGACAGGTCCATCACCCAGTTCTGCACCTGACCGATGACGCTGAAATCTCCGAGATAGGATTGCAATCCCGGCATGAATCGGAGCAACGTCGATCTTGTCTCCCGTCTCAGCTCACGCATGATCGGATCGGTCGGATCGCGAAACATGAACAGATTTGCCCGCATACCGGCCCGCACCGGAAACAGACTGAGATAGTCGACGCCATCGATGGCCCGCTCGCCATAGCAGGTTAGCGCCTCGAATTCGAACGGCGAACTGTCCGGACGCGCAATCGTGAAGCCGAACGAAACCGAATGGCGCTCGGCAAGAATCCGCCGCGTGATTCCGAGACCGTATCCAAGAGCTCCGGCCATGCCCGTCGCCAGGACAACGAGACGCGCAGTGACGCGCTTTCCGGAGGCCAGAACGAGATGTTGAACGTCATCGCTGCAACTCACAGCGGTCACCTGGTCGACAATGAAGCCGGAATGACCCGGCATCAGACGTCGTGCCAGGGCAACGAGGTCGGCATAGGGAAGGCCGTAGGTTTGGCCGGCACTGACGTCGACCACCCGGCCTTCCCTGATATTGATCACGCGGTCGTACACACACGCGACCGCCTCGAGTTCGCGGATGAAACCGAGCCTGCGAAAGACATCGACTTGTCGTCCGGCGATCTTCTCGACGCGGAATTCTTCCGGATAAACCGCGCGCTTGTCGATCAGTACAACCTGGCAGCCAGCCCTGGCGAGGACTGCCGCCGCGAGCGATCCCGCCAGCCCGCCGCCGACAATCGCAACGTCCGTGGTGATGGTTTCACATCCCTCTTCCGCGATCGGTTGTATCACCTTATTCACCATCATGTTTGCCGGCTCTGACGATTGATGCCGGCCGAACTGCAATTTTCTCGCCTGATATCCACTTCGCCGAACCGGCACGATCATTTTTGAGCATCGCAGTTAACGCCCGCGGTCCGGTCCAAATCTGGCGACGTCCCGGCACGCGCCTTGCTCAAGGAGTATCGTGAAATCTATTCCCCGCTTACTCAGCAGTACGGTGGACCATTGTTTATCGTCAGGTCAGCAGGTCATTTTCGTGCAAACGGCCGGTGGCTGCGCAGATTTGGCTTCGGCAATCCTCTTCGTGCCGCCGCAGCGGCTATCCTGGGAAACCATCGTTTGCCCTGTCTGAAGACAGCCGGGACAGCGGCGTTCCAGAACGAAGCAAGGCTGCAGGTTCGCCGGACAGGGCAAGTTTGCGCCGGTGCATTTGCCGGGTGGGGAGAAAAGAAATCTTAGGTGCCGAACATTAACACTCTCGGCTCGCGTGCGTGTTAGGCATTGGGCCGTTGTCAGCTACGAGCATCTTGAAAGGAAAGATGCCTTGTACTTCGCATGATCGAATCCATTCTCCAGTTGATGCGACGCGACGTGACGCGCGGTGTTGCCGGGACCATCCTTCTCAAGGTTGGCAGCGGCGGCCTTGCGTTTGCGCTCTTCTCGCTGGCAGCACGAACCATGTCGCCCGATGCGTTCGGCGCTTTCGCGATGTGGCTTTCTGTCGCCCAGATCGCATCGGTCGTGGGGCTGGTCGGCCAGGAACTGCTCCTGGTTCGGTTCTTGAACGAGTACCAGGTGCGCGAACAGGCCGATCTCGCCAAAGGTGTGCTGCTATCGAGCCTGAAGATCTCCTCCATTGGGATGCTGGTCGTCATTGCCGCGATCGCAGCCGGCGCCAGCGTGCGTGGTGACGGATGGCTGCTGATCCTGGCCGTATCCGCCTTTACGGCCGTGAATGCAGGGCTGATGCTTGGCAGCCAGATCGCGCGATCGCTCATCAGCATTCTGATGGGGGAAGGCAATCGGGAGTTTTTCTGGCGGGTCGTCGTCGTGCTGTTTTTGGTAGCGATATTGTTCGGCCATGGGCTGCTCGATCCCGCACAGTTGCTTACCGTGATGGCGATCGCCATGGCCATGGGGCTCGCCGTTCAGGTCATTTCGATTGCACGCGCCCTTCCGAATTTGCGCAATGTGCCGGCGCGCTCGGAGAGCTCCCGCTGGAGATCGAGCGCGCTTCACTTCTGGATTTCTTCCATTCTTGAGGCGGCCAATCAGTACTTCGATGTGATCCTGATTTACTGGATGCTGGATCCGGCCACGGCCGGCATCTATTTTGCCGCATCCCGTCTGGCGAACATCTTCGCCATGCTCTCGGCCGCACTTTATAGTTTCGGGGCGCGTCGTCTGCCCTCGCTCTACTTCAGCAAAAATCATCAAGAGTTCGGCCACACGCTTCAGCTCATGGCGGAGGTGACCGCGCTTTGCGTTGTCGCCGGGCTCGTCCTTGTCTGGATCGGCGCGCCCCATCTTCTCGGCCTGTTCGGGCCTCATTTCGCCGCCCAGCAGTGGGTGCTGATCGTGCTTGCGCTCGGGACGGCCTTTCAGGCCGCCGGCGGTCCGTCCGCAGCCATCCTGCAGGTGACCGGCCATGAGGGTGACTATGTTCCCGTCATCGCCGGGAATGTCGTGCTGCGGCTGATCGGATTTCTCGTACTCATTCCCTGGCTCGGCGTGCTCGGCGCCGCGATTTCGGCCACTGTTTCGCTGGCGGTCGCCACCATCGCCCTCAACATCCTGTGCCGCCGCCGCACGGGCGTCGATCCTTCGATCCTTGTGCTTTCTCGCCGCTTGTTCTCGAAAGCCGAACCGTATCCGGTTCGTGTCGCAGACTCGAAGGACTAGAGGCCGTTCAGCTCACCAGCCCCAACGTCTCGCGCTGAGATTGAACAATGACGGAACTGATGGATACGCGATTGACGACAAGCCCCGTCGGCACTGCACCGGACTTCGACAGGCCGGCCGTAGCCCGTTGAATTGCCGCCGGAGCGGCGGCTCCGTCGCGAACGACGACGACGATCAGATCGGCATGGGCTGCGAGCGTCCTCACGTCGGGTTGCGCAGCAAGGGATGACGCATCGACGACTATCAGATCGAACTCCTTGCGAATGTCGTCGGCAGGGAGCGCGCCTGTTTGCGTGCTGGCACTCAAGAGTACATTGACAGAGCGAAGGTCTGTCTTGGTGATGCCCTGCTCCTGCCGGTCAGCCGCGGCGGGCTTTACCGCAGGCAGATCCGATTGCAGCTCGATCAGAACGCTGAGCATCCCCTTGTTCAGGGCCGAACGATTGAGCGATCGCGCAACAGTGCTGCCTCCCGCGCCGTTCTCGATCGACATCACGAGGGCTACCTTGCCACCAGACCCCGGCAACTCGTCGATTTTCCCGATCAGCGAGCGCAGGTAGGCACTCAGATCGAGCTCGGCGGTTGCCGCAATCGGCTTTTGCCAGACGCTTCTGGTGAATTCTCGTGCCGGAAGATCGGGAATGCGGGCCCAGACCGGCAGCTTCAGCGGCAATTCGGGCTGGGGGGATAATGAGAGCTGGGGCAATTCGGGCTGGAGCGAAGGTGAATTTGCCCGGCGAACCTTCGGGGTGGGCTTCTCTAGAATGTTCTTGATGTCCGGTACGGCAACTACCGCCGTCGATATCAGTATAGAGGCAATCGCGAGCGCTGCGAGGAGCAACGTGAGCGGCGGCCGGGTCGGACGAAGCGGCGGAATGGCAAGCGAAGCGATCTTGGTCTGCGAGCTCTGCAGCAGGCGCTGCTCATTGGTGGTCTTGAACCGCGATAGAAACTGCTCGTAGATATTCCTGTTGGCTTCCGCATCGCGCTGCAGCTCCTGCAGTCTGACGAGTGCCTGACCGTCGATCAGTATCTGCGATTCGACCGCCTTCAACTGATCTTCCAGCGATCTCTGCTGCTCGCGTTGGGCTTCGTATTCGGACTTTGCAGTTTCGATGTTCTTCTTCCGCTCGATCTCAATCTGCCTGTTGAGATCGTTCAACTGGCTGTACGATATGACGAGGTCGGGATGGCGATCGCCGAACACCGCACGTTTCTGCGCGATCTGGTCATTGAGCGCCGACCGCTGAGCTCGCAGGGCACTCAGCAAATCCTGTCTGACCGGCCCATCGACATTCGCTTTAAGGTCGCGTTGCGCCTGCTCATAGCGGGCTCTTGCTTCTTCGGTACGAGCGCGAGCAGCAGAAACCTGCTGCGTCAGATCGGTAACGCGCAGTTGCTGGGTCGTGGCGTCCTTGCCCGCATTGACGATCCTGTGCTCGAGCTTGAAGGCGGCAACCGCATCTTCTGATGCCCTCAGCCGGTCGTTCAATGTCTTGAGGCGGCTACTGAGCCAGTCGGCTGCTTCGTCGGTCGCCTCGGTGCGGACACGGCCCTGGTTGGCGACGAACGCTTCGGCTATGGCGTTGGCGTAGTAAGCGGCTCGATCCGGTCGGTTGGAGGTGAATTTGAAGCCGATAACGTAAGTCAACCCGCGGCGGGAAATATCGAGCCGGTTACGGAATCTTTCGAGCAGACGCGTGGTGTCGGTTTGACCGCCGGCGATATCCTCGTCGTCTCGAACCTTAAGCTGTTCGATAAGCGGCCGCAGAAAACCGTCGGACTTGGCGATTTCAACCAGGCTCTGAAGCGCGGCCGCATCCTGACCGATACCCGGCAGCACGTCCTGATCCGTAGTCACGCGCTGCTCTCGAGGATCGACAACGACCAGCGCGGTGGCTGCATACCGAACCGGAATCAGCAACAGAGCGATGACGCCAATGGCGAAGATGGCCAGCGCGAGCATCACGATGCGTCGGCCGTTTTCCCGCAGAAAGGAAAGCGTGCCGGAGAGGGTTAGCAATCCCTTAACGCGTTCGGCGGATCCGGTGCCAGGCGGCGGGCGCGGAGCTTCCCACGACGCCGCCGTGGGCTCCGTCTCACCGGCACGTCTCGGGCCTGCACGGCTACCGAACATCATGGGTTTTGACTCGAATTCAACTGGCAGACACTGTTCAGTGGCCCTGCCCCCAACGTAAATATCTATGGTTAATCGCCGGTTACCCTCTCTCGGCAACGCCATGACCAATTAGTTAACGAACTGGCTCTATGTTCCGCGCGGTGCAACGACATCTCCCCAGTGAACGAGGTGTGCTGCATTAACCCCATTGCGCGCTGGCCGGTGTAGGACCGAGCAACGCGTGATAGGCATTGCGAAAATGGGGGGAAGAATCCCCACTCCCTCAACCGTTGAGGAATCCGTGTTCCGTTACCAGCCAAGCACAGAATTGCGCGAGGCACCGATACGATCGTCGGCAGCGTCACGTGATCGGTCAAACAGCATAAAGCCGAAGCGACGTGTCGTTCTGGTGCAGACCCAGGCGGAGAACGCCGGTGCTCAGGAGATCACAAGGCTGCTTGGTGCCGGCCTGACGGCGCGCGACTATGAGGTCTTCAATCTCTTCTTTTTCCGCAAATCAGATTCCTTCGACGAACCGCCGAACACGTTCTATTGCGCGCAGAACCGGCCAGGAAATCCGGTGGCGCTGTTGCGCATGCTGTGGAAGCTCGGCAGCCATATCAGGGCCATCAGACCCGATGTCGTCCTCACGTTCCAGCATTTTGGCAATGTGATCGGCGGAGGCGTATCGCGCCTCGTCAGTCGCGCTCCGGTTATTGCCAACCAGGTTTCATCCGCGATGTCGATGAGCTGGCCGGTCCGCGCCGCCGACATCGTCATGGGCAGCGTTGGCTTCTACAATTGCATAACGCTCAACTCGCGGGAGATGGAGCGCGAGTACGCGCGCTACCCCGCCCCTTATCGATCGCGCATGAAGCATGTCCCACACGGCTTCGACGACAAATCGCTCGATCTGCCGAAGGATATCGCGCGGCAACAGTTCAAACTGCCGCCCGATCGCGTGCTGCTCGGTTGTGCTGCAAGATTGCACCCTCACAAGCGGCTCGATGCGACGATACGTCTCTTAGGCAGCGAACCGTCCTGGCATCTTGCGCTGGCCGGTCAAGGCGCGGACGAGACACGGCTGAGGCTGTTGGCAGACGAGTTGAAAGTATCCGACAGATTGCATCTTGTCGGCGAGATTCCGCCGCGACGGATGGCGGACTTTCTCGCCTGTCTCGACGTATTCGTGTTCCCGACGCAAGCTGAAACCTTTGGCCTGGCCGCGGTTGAAGCTGCAAACGCAGGTGTTCCTTCGGTCGTGAACGATCTCCCCGTTTTGCGCGAGGTGCTGTCTTTTGAAGGAAGACCCACGGCGCTCTTTGTCGATGCCTCGGACAATGCGAAATTATCGGCCGCCGTTTCCACAATTCTAACGAACAAAACGTTGAGCGACGAACTGCGGCAAAACGCCAAAGGCCTGAGGTCGCGCTATTCGGTAGACACAATGGTCGAGGAATACGTCCAAATTCTCAGCCAGGCTGTTTGATCAGTACGCATTAGGCACATGGGCGCAGATGGGCCGAACATGATTATCGAATTTCGCTGCGAACGCGAGCATGCACGGCAGTGGATGTCCCGTGAGGCGCTGTCCGTCAACGGCCGGGATGTCCCGGTTCAAATCGCGTGGACGCCAACTGCGGAAGCTCGGCCTGCTGGCTTGGAGGCGCTGCTCGAGCTTGAACGGATGGTATTGCGGAGGGGCCAGCGCGGTGGCGCCGACAAACTGAAAGTCATCCCGGAACGGTCGCAGGCCCAGGCCGGCAGGGCCGACGTGATTGTCGATTTTACACGCGCCGCCCGGGATCGGGACTGCTCCGCCCGGCTATATCTCCGTCCGCTGTTTAATGGGGTACAAGGCGAAAACGCCGCGCTGGCAGCCATACTCGCGGGTGACTTGCCGACTATCGAAATCGTCAATGAACTCGACGGCACGGTCCTCGATCGCGGTCATCCGTCCGGAGAAATTGCAGTCGGCTTGAGCGGTGCGCTCGAAACAGTCATGGCGCGAACCCTGACCATGCTTGCTGCGATTCTGTCAGGAGCGCCAAGAATAGTTCCGGAGCTGGCTTCGTCGGCCGGCAAAAGCACCCCACGACCGGCAGCCACATATGTTCTGCGCGGCCTGGCCTTGTCGATCGCGAAGGAAATATATCGCCTTTGCTGTTATGCGCCTCATTGGCACATCGGGTGGCGCTACAGCGAAAATGCCGACGTGTGGCGGACCGGAGATCTATCCGGGCCGGACTGGAAAGTGCTCGGGGATCCCGGAGATCACTTCTACGCGGACCCCTTTCCGGTCAAATGGAAGGAAAGGACATTCGTCTTCTTCGAAGATCTCGATCACAGGGTGGGCAAGGGTATCATTTCCGCGGTCGAGTTCGACCGCACTGGTCCGGTCGCAAACGTCGTCCCCGTGCTGGAAGAGCCCTGGCATCTGTCCTATCCGTTTCTGATTGAGGATAATGGCGAACTCTGGATGATCCCGGAAAGCACGGAGCATCGGGACGTCGCGATTTACAAATGCGTTCGGTTTCCGGACAAATGGGAGCGTCACTGCACGTTGCTGTCGGGGCTCGAACTGGCCGACGTGACCATCACGCGGCACAACGGCATGTACTATCTGTTCGGCGCCTGGCGCGACGGGACCGGAGGCTATTCCGACACATTGGCGATCTTTTATGCCGAGCAGCTCTTTGGACCCTGGTTGCCGCATGCGAGCAATCCGGTTCTGATGGATCGCGCTAGTGCGCGACCGGCGGGCAACTTTGTGACCATCAATGGAAGCCTGTGGCGGCCGGTCCAGGATTGCTCCAACGGATATGGCGCAGCGCTCGGTCTTGCGGAAGTTCTCGAACTGTCGCCGACCACATTCAGACAAGTCGTTCGGCACTCTCTCAAGCCAGGGCCTGCATGGCCGGGCAGAAAGTTGCACACTCTGAACCGCTGCGGCCAGCTCGAGGTGATCGACGGATCGCGGGTTCAGCCGAAGTTCAAGGCTTTCGTAGACGGACCTGTATCGACCGTTTCGGCATCCTCCGGGAGTGACGCTGCTCGGCGGAAGCCGGCCCGATCGCGAAACGCCCCTAACAGCGTTCTGGCCGCCGATTAGTTTCGCGGTGGTCAGCGACCATCGCCGGTACGGTTCGCGCTTATCAAGTCAGCCAGATGTAAAAAGAAAGCCCGCGGCGTCGCGGGCTTTCGTTCTCCGCTACCAGCCGCGATAGCCGCCGCTACCGAAGCTGAAGGTGACACCTGGTCCCCCGCCGTAGTACGGCCGCTGATATCCATAGCTGTTGTAGTATGGGCGATAGTAGCCATGCCGGTGGTGGCCGTAGCGGTGGTAGCCGTAGTGATGGTGATGACGGTGCATTCCGTAGTGATGATGGTGATGGCCCCTTCCCCGAGCGCTCAGATCGGTGGACTGACTCTCATAGCTGCCCGTCTTTGCTGCCGCCTGCCAATCCGCCGCATTTGCGGCCGAACTACCAATCAGCGCTGCAGCACCGACCGCCAACGTGATAGCTAACCTCTTCATGGTCGCACTCCATTTCGTGTGTGAAGTTCAATCCCATAAGGAGCGCCACGTTCCGGGCTGCGACATAATACCCAGCCGTTTAGCTGCGGTTCATCTCCATGAACAAATCCCTTTCGCGAAGTGGATGCAGGCAGTGGGCACGGCTCGAGGACGCAGAGTTGAGGTCAAGCGATGACATTCCCTGCGCTAGCCTACTGCTGTCGCACTTCACACCGGTGTCGTCCCTGCGAAAGCAGGACCCATAACCACAGGCAATTGTTGTGGCGCGAGCAAGCGGTTGTAGAGGTGTAGGGTGGGCAAAGGCGCACTTGCGCCGTGCCCACCATCCAGCGCCGTGCTCGCGATGGTGGGCACGCTTCCGCCTTCGCTCGTTGAGCTACGGCGGACAAGTCGCTTTGCCCACCCTACAGCATCGCCGCGAGTCATGATTCAATTTTCAAACAGCATGAGGATGCGAGTCCGCGTTCTCGCGGCGCGTTGCGTCCGAGCTTTGCGTACCTTTCCACCCTCCTCGATATCAGAGGGCGCAGGGAAAGCCGGGTGCTGGTTGCACCCGTGGGTCCCGTGCAACAAAAAGCACGGGGGTAGGACCACAGGTCAACCGAAGCATTCCGGCTTTCCCTGCGCGATGGTTTACGGCTTACTTCGTGCTCTCCCCGGTGACCGGGCTCTTTTGCCACCGTCACCCGCGGCAGCTCTTGCTGCTCGCGAGCTTAGCGCCAGCGTCGGGGCGCCAGGACCACACGACTTCGCCGTCCGTGATGTGCGTGCTCGTCAGTCACACCCATCACGTCCACCGCATCTCACCGCAACGTTCGTGACGATCGCGAGCCGCCCCTCATTCGCGTGAGACGCGCGGAGTTAAATCACTGATTTGCCCGACGGCGAAAGCGGATTATTTTTTACGGGAGGGGTGGACAGACTTTTGGTGATTTGCCCGTCGGGCAGTTTTTGCATAGCTCGCGTCTCAACACACGCCGGCATTCCGGGACGATGCGCCGCCTCGGGGCGCAGCTCCCGCGATTATCAATTTCCGGACAAGGTCCGGGCTCTCGCTGGCCGCGCCTGCATCGACCGCGGCTTTCACAGCGCCAACGTCGCCTTGCACGATAATAGATATCGGTCCACCTCTGGGTTGTTGCCGAGCGACGAGCTTGACGTTAGCCGCCTTGGCCACGGCGGGCCCCTCCCAACAAAACTGCGAACTCATGCGTCCGTGCTTGAGATTCCTTTGTTTTCCAGACTACCGGCGAAAGTCGACAGCATCCGACTTCGGTTTCACGCTGCACCGCAAACCCTTTCGGCGCGCTGACGACAACTCCCCCCTGGTCGCGCGGAGATGATATAATGTCCGATATCAGGAGCCGTCGAAGCTCCGGGACCAAGGATTTCGCTTACGCAATCAACTGCGATCAAGACGACGGCGCTCGAAGAGATGCACTCCGAAATCAGGCAGGCGATCGTGACTGCGGTCAGCCGGCGCGGGAAATGGAGGACGTTATGGCGTGGCGTGACGACAAGGCCCGAGCAACCCTGATCCACGAGGCCGGTGGGAGCGTGCAGCCGGGCAAGACGCCCCGGGCCTTTGCCGAGCTTCTGTTTGGCCACAGTAACATCGAGGACCTCGCCAATTACGACGCCGCGTCGCTGGCCTTTTTGGCAGAACAAGCCTGGGAACATGTGCAGCGGCGGACCGCTGATAGTGCCGACATCCGCGTGATCAATCCGATGATGCCGGACGGGCGCGAGATTTCCGTACTCGAAGTTCTCAATGACAACATGCCCTTCCTGTTCGATTCCACCATGGCGGAGCTCGCCGAGCAGGGCATCGAGGTCACGCTGGTCGCCCACCCGATCATTGCCGTGGAGCGCAACGAGCAGGGCAAGCTGCTGCATTTCTACGGCGAGGCGCTCCCCGAGGGGATAACGGGCGAGCGCGAAAGCCTGATTCACTTCCACATCGCACGCCTGGACGCCGAGGCCGACCGCCAGAAGCTGATCGACGGCCTCTCCAAGACGCTGAGCGACGTGCGCGCCTGCGTCACCGACTGGCGAGCCATGCGCGCCCGCGTGGAGCAGGCGATCAAGACCTTCAGCTCCAATCCGCCGCCGATGCCGATCGACGAGGTCGCCGAAGCCACCCAATTCCTGCAATGGCTGTGCGCCGACAATTTCACTTTTCTCGGCCTCCGAGAATACCGCTTCGCACCAGACAGCGATGCGCCGGACGACATCACCACCGGCGAAGGCCTCGGCATCCTGCGCGATCCCGATGTGAAGGTGCTGCGCCGCGGCGCCGAAATGGTGGTGATGACGTCGGAGATCCGCGCGTTCATGCGAGAGCCTACCCTGCTCATCGTCATCAAGGCCAATGTGAGCAGCCGCGTCCATCGCCGCGTCCGGATGGACTATGTGGGCATCAAGCTCTTTACGCCCGACGGCCGGCTTGAGGGCGAATTGCGCCTCGTCGGCCTGTTCACCTCGGCCGCCTATACCCGCTCGGTGCGGCAGATCCCCTATGTCCGCCACAAGGCGGCGCAGGTGCTCGAGCGCGCCGGCTTCGAGCCGGACAGCCATTCGGGCAAGGCGCTCCTGCATATCCTTGAAGAATATCCGCGCGACGAGCTCGTCCAGGTCGACGTCGAGACTCTCTACAATTTCGTCATGGAGATCCTGATGCTTTATGAGCGCCCCCGCGTGCGGGCGCTGGCGCGCGCCGACAAATTCGACCGTTTCGTCTCCATCCTCGCCTTCATTCCGCGTGACAAATATGACACCGACGTCCGCACACGCGTCGCAGGCTTCCTGGCGCAGGTCTACAAGGGGCAACTGGCGGCCTCCTACGCAGCTTTCCCAGAGGGGTCGCTTGCCCGCGTCCACTACATCATTGGGCGCTACGAAGGCGACACGCCTGTCATCGAGCGCGCCACGCTTGAAGCCGGAATCAGCGCCATCGCCGCAACATGGGCTGACAAGCTGAAAGCCGCGCTTGCGACCACCGCTGACGGCATGCGGGCCCGCCTGATCGCCAACCGTTATGCACGAGCCTTTACCGGCGGCTATACCGAGGTCTTCGACACCTCACAAGCGATTGCTGATATCGCCATCATCGAAAAGCTCACTGCCGCTCGTTCCGTGGCGCTTTCGGTTCACCGCATCGACGGCGACGATCCGACGCGTTTCGGCCTCAAGGTCTTTTCGCGCGGCGCGCCTTTGTCGCTGTCCTATCGGGTGCCGGTGATCGAAAATCACGGCCTGCGCGTCGTCAACGAGCGCACCTATGAGATCAGGCCGAGCGCCACGCCCGCACCCGCGCCGGTTTGGCTGCACGACATGACGATCGAGGCCAATGACGGCAAGCCGATCGTCATCACCGCGGAATTCGCCCGTCGCCTGGAAGCCTCGATCATGGCGGTGGTGGGCGATCGCGCCGAATCCGACGGATACAACACGCTGATCCTGCGCACGGTCCTGAGCTGGCGCGAAGTTTCGGCCATCCGCGCCCTCTCCCGCTACCTGCATCAGATCCGCGCGCCGTTCAGCCAGGACTACATGTCGGAGACTCTGCGCAAGAACACCGCGATCACCACCAGCATCGTCGCTCTGTTCCAGGCTCGCTTCGACCCGCGCCTCACCGCCACCGACGCCGAGCGCTCGGCGCGCGAGACGGCCCTCCTCGCCGAGATCGAAGAGCAGCTCAAATCCGTCGCCTCATTGGATGAAGACCGCATTCTGCGCCGTTTCACCAATCTGGTGCAGGCCGCCATCCGCACCAATCTATGGCAGCTCGGTCCAGACGGGCATCCGCGGCCGGTGATCTCCGTCAAATTCGACGCGCGCAAGATTGAGGAGCTGCCTGCACCTCAGCCGCTCTACGAGATCTTCGTCTATTCGCCGCGCGTCGAAGGCATTCATCTGCGCTTTGGCAAGGTCGCGCGCGGCGGCCTGCGCTGGTCCGACCGGCCGCAGGATTTCCGCACCGAGATCCTCGGCCTGGTCAAGGCACAGCAGGTCAAGAACGCCGTCATCGTGCCGGTCGGCGCCAAGGGCGGCTTCGTGCCCAAACGCCTGCCACCGCCTTCCAATCGCGAGGCCTGGATGGCGGAAGGCACCGAAGCCTACCGCATCTTCGTGCGCTCGCTGCTTGAACTCACGGACAATCTCGACGGCGACACGATCGTGCCGCCCGAAGACACCGTGCGGCACGATGGCGACGACCCCTATCTCGTTGTCGCAGCCGACAAGGGCACCGCGACCTTTTCCGACATCGCCAACGCGATCTCGACCGAGAAGGGACATTGGCTTGGCGATGCTTTCGCCTCCGGCGGCAGCCAGGGCTATGATCACAAGAAAATGGGCATCACCGCACGCGGCGCGTGGGAAGCGGTCAAGCGCCATTTCCGCGAACTCGGCACTGATATCCAGACCATGCCCTTCACCGCTGTCGGCGTGGGCGACATGTCCGGGGATGTCTTCGGCAATGGCATGCTGCTCTCGCCGGCGACCAGGCTCGTTGCGGCTTTCGATCACCGCGATATTTTCATCGACCCCTCACCCGATCTCGCCGCCAGCCACGCCGAGCGCCAACGCCTGTTCGACCTGACGCGGTCGAGTTGGCAGGACTACGACAAGTCAAAGATCTCGCCGGGCGGCGGGGTATTCTCGCGTTCGCTCAAGGCAATCCCGCTGGCGCCGGAAGTGCGGACCCTGCTTGATCTCGACAAGCCGCAGCCTACCCCCTTCGAGGTGATGACGGCGATCCTCAAGGCACGCGTCGACCTCCTCTGGTTTGGCGGCATCGGCACCTATATCCGCGCGTCCGGGGAAAGCGACGATCAGGTCGGCGATCGCGCTAACGATCCGATCCGTGTCGCGGGCGCTGGTATCCGCGCGCGGGTGATCGGCGAAGGGGCCAATCTCGGCGTCACGCAGCGTGGCCGCATCGAAGCCGCACAGAAAGGCGTCAAGCTCAACACCGACGCCATCGACAATTCGGCCGGGGTCAACACCTCTGACGTCGAGGTCAATATCAAGATTGCACTGGCGCGCCCCGAACGCGAAGGGCGTCTCAGTTCGACCGACCGCAATATGCTGCTTGCCGCGATGACCGACGAGGTCGGAGCCCTGGTGCTGCGCAACAATTATCTGCAGACGCTGGCGCTTTCGCTGGCCGAACGCAAGGGCCTGGCCGAGACCGGCTTCCTCACTCGGCTGATGCAATCGCTCGAGCAGCGCGGGCTCCTCAGCCGCGCCGTGGAATTCCTGCCGGACGATGCCGCGATCGCCGAACGCGCCCGGCGCGGCCAATCCTTGTCCCGGCCGGAACTTGCCGTGCTGCTGGCTTACGCCAAGCTGACACTTTACGACGATCTGCTCGTTACCAGCGTGCCTGATGATCCATATCTCGCCCGCGAACTATCCGAGTACTTCCCGCGCGAGGTGCAGGACAAATTCCCCACTGCGGTGGAACACCATCGCCTTCGCCGGGAGATTATCGCAACCAATCTCGCCAATGCGTTTGTCAATCGCGGCGGCCCGGCTTGTGTCGTGCGCCTGATCGACGAGACGGATGCCGATGTATCGACCATTGCCATGGCCTTCGTGGCGGTTGACGAGTGCTACGGCCTGAAGCGGCTCAACGACGCGATCGACGGACTGGACACCCGCATCGACGGGCAAGTGCAACTGGGCCTCTACGCGGCGATACAAGATCTGCTGCTCTCACGCATGCTCTGGTACGTGCGCAATGTTGATTTCAAGGCAGGCCTGGACTCGGTCATCGCCCGCTTCGGCCCGAGCATCCGCGAAATCGCCGCCGGACTCGACAAGACCCTGCCGGAGGATGTGCAGGCCGGGCGCAGCAAGCGGCGACAGGACCTGATCGATGCCGGCGTCCCGGCCGACCTCGCAGGTGATCTTGCGGATCTCGACGCCCTGGTCTCGGCACCGGATATCGTAACCGTCGCGGAGCGCACCAGGCGGACCATCGGCGACGCCGCCACGACCTTCTTCGCCGCCGAGGCCAATTTCCGCCTCGATCGCCTCATCGCCGCCGCACGCAGCGTGTCGGCAAACGATAATTACGAACGTCTCGCCATTGATCGCGCCGTCGACCAGATCGCCGCCGCCGAAAGAAGACTGGCTGCGGACATGCTTGCAACCGGCCAATGCGGCCAGCAAGCCGCGGGCGACTGGCTCGCCGCTCATCCTGAAGCAACGCGCATCCGCCGCTCGGTCGAGGAGATCGCAGCCAGCGGCCTGACGCTCGCCAAGCTGACGGTAGCGGCAAACATGCTGGGCGATATGGTGAAGAGCTGAGCGGGCTCGGAAGATCGCCTCGAGGCTGCCGGCTCGCACCGGCATTCGTCAGGCCGTCGGGAAGCGAGATTCCAGGAGATCGACCTCCCTGACCAACTTGCGGGCGATCTCGTCCGAGAGCTGTCGGCTGCGCGCGATGCGATACAGTTCGGCCCGTTCTGCGCGAAGTCCGACGAGACGGAGGCGGCGTTCGATGTCGTCGATTTTCTGCGCAAGTTCGGCTTCCTGACCGACCTTGGAACGTCCGTCGATACGCTGGCGATACAGCGCCATGATGCGAACGCCGGCATCGGTATAGAGATCGGCGTCAACTTGCCCTTCACCCATGTCATGCTGGGCCTGCTCGATCGCGCGGATCGCGGCTCCCGCCGCAGCGATGCGCGCTCGATCTTCTTCGGCCTGATGCGATGGCTCGGGTGGAAGCTCCAGATCCTTGAGCAAGAACGGCAGCGTTATGGTGGCGGCAACCAAAGATACGATGATGACGCCGCCGGCGAGAAAGATCGCGAGATCGCGTGCCGGAAATGGCGAACCATCGTTCATTGTCAACGGCAGTGTCAGTACGCCTGCAAGGGTAATGGCACCGCGCACACCGGCAATCGAGGTCGCCGCGATCAGGCGCCAGCTTGGAACATACGGCTTCTCGCCCTTCAGATGCGCGCGAAACAGCGTAAATCGTAGTGACGTCCAGACCCAGACGAACCGCAATGCTGCCAGAGCGAGATTGATCGCAACCACATAGACGAGGAGCCAGACTGGCGCATGATGCCCCGTCTCTTGGACCACTCTCGCCGCACCATCGAAGAGCTGCGGGAGCTGTTCGCCAAGCAGGACGAAGATCACGCCGTTCGCGGTGAACTGCACCAGGTCCCAGACGGCACCGCGACGAATGCGGGTCGCAGGTAATGCCTGGCCGCTCTGCTCGGCGTAGCTCATGGTGATCCCGGCGGCGACGGCCGCAAGAATGCCGGAACAATGCGCGTATTCGGCCAGGAGATAGGCGCCGAACGGAATCAGTAAACTGATCAGTATCTGCGAGCCCGTCTCTTCGCCAAAATGGCGCGAGACCCAATTCTTCGCGACGGTCACGGCCCATGTCACAACGACGCCGATGGCGATGCCACCGGTAGCAAGCCAAAGGAACGTTCCGAACGCGGCGAACGCCGAAAACGAACCGGTCAGAGCGGCAGCAACGGCGAACCGCATGCAGACCAGGCCCGATGCGTCGTTGAGCAATGATTCCCCCTCGAGGATGTGCATCAGCCGGCGAGGAATTGGTATGCGCGCGGCAATCGCAGAGACGGCGATCGGATCGGTGGGAGAAATGACTGCGGCGAGCGCGAAAGCGATCGCGAGAGGCATCGCCGGAATGATCCAATTGACGAAATATCCGACACCGACAACCGTGAATACAACGAGGCCGAACGCCAACTCCAGGATCGTCCCCTTGTCGCGAAACAGCCCTTCCTTGGGGATGCGCCAGCCGTCCAGAAACAGCAGTGGAGGCAGGAACAGCAGAAAGAAAATGTCCGGCTTCAATTGGACGCCGAGGTCGGCCACCGCAGCAATGAGCACGCCGATGACGATCTGAACGAGCGGCATGGGAAGCGATATCGGCGACATGCGGGCAACCCCGCCGCTGACGACCGCAGCCAGCAGCAGAATCAATGCAACGGTAATGGTCTCCACGCTCTCTCTCGCTTGCGTAAAGTCTGGGGATTTGCTTTGCGGGCATCATAGCGACGCCACCCGAGTCATTCCACCATCCATCCCGCGCCCCACCTCCCCGCGGGGTCTGTACTCGCGTTCCAATTACAGGTATGGCAATGCACTGTCTCGGTCCTCAGGTTCTGGATGAACTTCCTGATGAACGATCGATCGGCGAAATATCGCGAGTTCTTCGCCAAATTCGTTGCTGGAAACGCAAACCCAGGAATCGCGAACGCATTTGCGCTCGTCCCACGCGAACGGTTCGCGGGGCCGGGTCCGTGGTCGATCCGTTGCGGCGACGGTTACATCCGCACGCCGGACGACGATCCCGCATTCATTTACCAGGACGTCTTGATCGGGCTCGATCCCGATCGTGGCATCAATATCGGAATGCCCAGCGCCCATGCCGCCTGGCTGGACAAAATGGATTTGAGAGAAGGCGATCGGGTCATCCAGGTGGGGGCTGGAACCGGCTACTACACGGCAGTCATTGCCGAGATCGTTGGAGCTTCCGGCACCGTCACCGCCTTCGAGATCGATGAGGATCTGGCCGCGCGTGCGCGACAAAATCTGAAGGACTACAGCCAGGTCTTGGTGCACGCTGGGTCCGGAATCGGCCGCGAATTGCCTAAGGCCAACGCCATCTACGTCTGCGCGGCGGCAACAGCTCCGAGCTGGGCGTGGATCGATGCCCTGCTTCCCGGCGGTAGGCTGATGTTTCCGTTGGCACCGGAGTTCGGACTGGGCGGTATGCTGCGCGTGATGCGGCCCCAGGCTGGTGACCGGTGGCCCGCAACCTTCGTGTCGCGCGCGCGGTTCATCGGCTGTACAGGATTGCACGGCGATCCAGAGGACCGTGAGCGTCTCATCAACGCCTTCACCGAAGGTTGGGATCGCGTGCGATCGTTACGGTTTGATGAGCGAACCGACCGGACGTGCTGGTTTGCCGGCGACGGCTGGTGGCTCTCCACCGCCGAGCCGGCATGACGGTCTCTCTTCAGGGCGTGCGGCTGCTTCCCTCATCCAAGGGCCTTTGCTTGGCACCGATAATCCGAAGCCTGAAGGTTGACGAGCTGCCAGCCTTATGGCTTGGCGCCGATCTTGATATGGATCGCGTCGGTGCTTTCCTGATTGTCCGGGACCTGTTTCACGATTGCGGTCAATCCCTCGTTCCGCATGGCGTGCAGAAGGACAGCGGCTGGCTTGCCAGCCGCTCCCCAATCCGAGTGTCGCGATTCGGCGATCTGCACTTCAACCCCTTTGAACACGACGATGCCGGCCGCGGGCTTTCCTGGCGGGATATATCCAGAGCCTTGTGCAACCGCCTGTCTCTTCCAGCCAGCGGCATCAAGCGCCTTTCCGACATCTTCCATCAAGGCAACAGCTTCAGGGTCAAGCTCGACCGAGAAATCGAACGGAGTGCCACGAAATTCCTTGAGGGCACCGGCAATCCGCTGTTGGGATGCGGGGCCGAACCTCCTCGGGCTATCGGCCCAATATTCCAGAGCGACGCCGACCAGGACGAGAGCGGCAAACGTGATCGCCAGTCCTCGCTCCCAGGCGCCTTTCGAAATCCCGAGAACCAGAAGAGCGACCTCGCCGCTCAACCCTACCAGAAGCAGGATCTCCCCGATCTCCTTCAGCCAACTGAAGAGGACCAGGGAAAAGGCGGCGGTATTTAACATCAAGCTCTCCAAGTCGCAGGCTGGCAGGCGGCTTGGGGGACCGCATCACTCATAACTGCGGGTTCGACATGCGAAGGTCTGGACCTAAGCAACGGGAGATTAATAAGTCGCTAGCGGTCAGGGCGCGCGTCGTGCGGTGGTTCGTCGCGCGGATCACGCGGTCCTAAGATGCGCGCCGGGACAGTGCGGCTGGTGCAGCGCGCCGCTCAGAATAGAACTGCGAACGCGTATGTAATCACGATTTCAATGGTGCTGGACAGAGCGCGGCAATCAATGCGCGATCACCGCGCATTCGGCAAGGCCCGAGGCTCGACCAGCAGGCCCTGTCGTTCGTAGCGGCGGCGAGTTCTGCTGAAGCGCACGACGACGGCATATCGGGTACTGTTCGCCTTCGCGCGCCGCGTGAGCAGGGCATCGCCCGCCGGCAGAAACTCGAGATCATCGAGGCCAACGCAGTGCAGGCACGCCGGGCCGGGGGCCTCCATCATAAGGAGCTCGCCGGTGCCGCCGCACCGATGGCATGTCCACTCCCTGTTCAATGGCTGGATGACCACAAGTTCCGGGCCGCGGCTTGCCTTTTCCGCGAGGCGCTCACGCTTCGTTTCCGAGAGTTCCGGCGATACCCAATTTGTCCGATATGACGCCTCGATCTCAGGGTTTCCACTTCGACTGAAGCGCAGCGCTTGGCGCTGCGGCGTGCGAGCAACATAGGCTGTCGGGCTTGCGATCAGTCCTTTCGCAGTCGCCCAAGACTGGAATAGCTGCGTAGCTTCCGAGATGCGCGGTGGATTGACCTGGACAACTTCCTCCAGGCAGTCGACCTGCCCGCGCTGCCAGCGCTCGACCGCTCCGGGGTCGAGCCACCCGATCCCGACGAGAACGTCGATGGCGCTCACAAAGTGCCGGGCGGCAAGTGCCTCTTCGGCTGCCCTGGCGACGCGATCGCCCAGTGGAACTCGATTCTTCCGGCTCATCGTAGCTCAGCATCACCCTTCTAATCGACGCCGGGTCCTCGCCTGCGGTAACGGGTCCCGCCTCGGCATTCGCGCTGAACAACGCCCGCGCGTTGCCCGGTCTCGACGGGCAGGATCGGACATACGGATGAGTTGAGCAAGAGCTCAACCCATCCGAGGCACTGAACAGATTTCTCTGTTTGCGGCCGACAGACTGCCGTTTCGCGAATCAACGTCCGGCGTTAACGATTGTGAAAAGCTGGCGGTCCAACTCGGGAGAGTTTCATGGCCTTTCCTCTCGTCCAACAGCAGCCGATCTTGGCTTCCGGCAGGGATATGCCTTTGACACGTGCGGACATCCTTGCCCGCTATCTTCGCCTTCGGGAAATCTCCAAGAGCCTTCATGAGGAAGTTCTTAGGTCCATATCCGACGACGCATTACTGAAACAAGCGCGTCGGCTCGGATTGGCACGAGGAAAGACGTTGCTTCTCGATGACATGGACGAGATCTACTACGTCTACGACCTCGCCATCTACACCGCGCCGCCGGATCGTTCGCGGGCGATCGACCGCTATGCGAAGTCGGCCAAGTTTGAGGCGCAGTCCGACGAACGACTGATGCTGGATGCGATGCGCAGGTCGCAGTTTGCAATACTCCAGATCGAACAACGTCACGACGTGGTGGGTCTGATCGCCACCGACATTCTCCACAACTCCAAAGTGTGGCTGCTCGATGTCGGGCTTGAGAGCTCGATGGACGATGGAGAATTGATCGCTACCAGGCTGCTCACCCCTGGGCCGTTCTCGATGACCGCCGGCGTCAACGTTCCGTTCGAGATCGAAATGCTCGAGCCGATTTGCATGCTGCTGCCGCAGCGCACGGGCAACAGCAGGCTCAGCCAGATAGCGGACCACAGGCACTTCGCCGAAGCCGTCTATAAGGTGGGGCTCGCGGATGGCGTCATGGATCGAATGGCCTATTTCGATCCTGCCGGCGGGGCCTGACCTCAGCTCGGACAAATTTGCGAACTGGCCAGTTCCAAAATAAAAATCCGCCGACCTACGGTGAACATTCAATTATCGAGCAACATCCGCTGGAAGCGCTGTTTTCTTATCGACGGGTCGCTTAGCTCCCTTGTAATGACTTCATAGTCCGCCAAAGCGGCCGTTCATACGCGATCCACGCACGCGATTGCGTCGATGCTAGCCTGCGAAGCAGTCTAGGCGCCAAAATCAAGAACAATGTTAGAGTGAACAAGACTACGGCGGAGAGAG
The DNA here is from genome assembly GCF_055413685.1 of Bradyrhizobium sp. LeoA1Lang. Taxonomy (NCBI): domain Bacteria; kingdom Pseudomonadati; phylum Pseudomonadota; class Alphaproteobacteria; order Hyphomicrobiales; family Nitrobacteraceae; genus Bradyrhizobium; species Bradyrhizobium sp. LeoA1Lang. Next base: position 109,680 of record NZ_JBVAPG010000003.1, read on the forward strand.
TGTCAGTCAACCCCCATTGAAAGATAAAGCATTTTTGTCCCTCCTAGACCAAGACTCACCGTTTGAGCTACGGCCGGGAAATGGGCTTTGGAGCAGCTCAGGCACGAAGCAGGTTTGGGATTGGCTCATCCCAACGGACACCTTCCGGATAGTATTTTACACTTGGATACTGCACCCGAATCCCTCCATGCAGTACCGCTTGGCGGTTTGCGCTGCATCCGAAGCGGTGCCGAACTATCCCTTACGATTGCTGCGGAACGCGGCTCCCCCGCCTGATCCACACGGCGATGGTGGGTCCGACGACTGCCACGACGCAAAGGGCCGAAAGCACGGCGCTGATCGGCCGCGTAACAAAGATCGTGAAATCCCCGCCGCTCAAAAAAAGCGTTTCGCGCAGCGCCTTCTCGAAGATCGGGCCGATCACCAGGCCGAGAATCATCGGCGCGAGATCAAAACCGATCTGGCGCAAAACCGAGCCGACGACTCCGAAGCCGACCAGAACGCAAAGGTCCCAGTAGCTATTTCGCACCGTGTAGACGCCGACGAAGCTGATGGCGAAAATGAAGCCGATCAATGCGTATTGCGGCACGCGCAGCAGCCGAACCCACATCCCGACCAGCGGCAAATTCAGAGCGAGCAGCGCCACATTGCCGATATACATGGACGCGAGGAGGCCCCACACGACGTCCGGATGTTGGGACAGCAGCAGCGGCCCGGGCTGTATGCCTTGAACGATAAGCGCCCCGAGCATCAACGCCACGTTCGGCGTGAAAGGAATCCCGAGACTCAAGACAGGCACCAGCGCGGAGGTTGCGACCGCATTGTTCGCCGCTTCCGGCCCGGCAAAGCCCTCGATCGCTCCCTTGCCGAACTCGTCGCGGTGCGTTCGGGCAATGGCCTTTTCGACGCCGTAGGACGCAAAGGTCGATGTGAGAGAGCCCGGGCCGGGCAACAGTCCGATAAGAAAGCCGATGCCCGACCCTCGCACGATTGCAGGCCACGCACGCGACCACTCGCGGCGCGTCGGGATCATTTCCCGCAAACGCACGGTGGTGGCACGCGGAAATCCTTCGTTCGAGGCGAGGACGTGGAACAGCTCGCTCAGTCCGTACAGGCCCAGCGCGACCGGCACGAGATCGAAGCCCAATGCCAACGTACTCGTGTTGAACGTAAAGCGCGTGTCGCCACTGACGGCATCGACGCCGATCGTCGCCAGAGCCATGCCGATCAAAAGCATGACCATGTTCTGGGCTGGATCGTTTCCAGTGATGCGCACCAGCGTCAAACCGCCCAAAAGCGCCAGAAGGCAGAACTCCGGAGACGAGAAGCGCAGCGCAACGTCGGCTAGCAGCGTGGTGAACAGGCTGAGCCCGACAATGCTGATCGTTCCGGCGATGAACGATCCCACGGCGCAAATCATCAAGGCAGCGCCGGCTCGCCCCTTTCTCGCGAACTCGTGACCGTCGATCGTCGTGACGATAGATCCGCTTTCACCGGGGATCCGGAGGAGGATCGCCGTGGTCGATCCGCCATACATGGCACCGTAGTAAATCCCGGCCAACATGATCAGACCGGTCACTGCGGAAAAATGGATCGTGATCGGCATCAGGATTGCCATCGCGCCCAGCACGCCGAGACCTGGCAGAACGCCGGTGGCGGTGCCCACAAGCGCCCCGAGCAGTGCGGCCGCAATGTTCACGGGCTGGAGAGCCACGGCGAACCCGCCAAGCATGTTACCGAGCAGATCCATGGTCAGCCCCTGAAAATGACAGTGAGAAGGGAGCCGAACGGCAGCGATGCCTTCAAACCCAATGAGAAGACAATCCAGAACGCAACAGGTGTTGCCGCGCTGAGAATGACGGCACTCGTCCATGGTGCGCCGGCAAGGCGCCCCATCAACAGGAGGAAGACCCCCGTCGTCAGGAAAATCCCAAACAAGGGCAGCCCGACGATGAACATCACGCAAAGGAAAAAGGCGACTCCGACGCGCAGCGCCGCGCTGCCCTGGGGCCAGGGACCGAGATCAGCAGATGCGCCGCGGTTACGAGCCGTCACGAATGCGCCGAATGCCACCCAGCAGACCGCCACCAGGACGGGTACGGCGCCGATGCCCGTTCCCGGTGGGTCGCCCATCGGCAGTTTGATGGCCTGATAGAGATAGAACAGTCCCGCAGCCGTCAGAATGAGCGATGCGAGTCTGATTCCCGTGGTCGATGCCGGAGCATTGGCCGCTGTCGAAGCCTCGGTCTTGATGACTATCGCCTGGTCCATCTGCCGCCTACTTTCCGCTCGGAGTCGATGGAGCCGTGGCGTTGAAGATCTCCGTGAACTGACGGGTCATCTTCTCGCCATCGGTGAACTGCACCTGAATGTTCTGAGCGGTGAGCACCCGCACAAAGTCGGGATCAGACACGGCCTGCTTCACGGCCTCGACGAGAACGCGACGTTTGGCCTCAGGAATTCCCTTCGGAGCATAGACCACGTAGTCGCTGGTGGTGACGACGTCGTAGCCCAGTTCCTTGAACGTCGGGACATCCGGGTTCGAGCTCATCCGCTCGGGACCGAACACCGCCAGCGGACGCGCTTTTCCGACTTCGACCTGGGCCTTCAGCCCCGGCCAGGTGAGCGCCGCAAGTTCGGTGTTCTTTCCGAGGAAGGAGGCAACGCCGTCCGCATCGCCGCTATAGGGGACGAACCTCACGTTGATATTCGCCTTCTTGGCGAAAGCGTCCCAGGTGTACTGATTGATTCCGCCCGCAATGCTGGCGACCTTCAGCTTCCCGGGATTCTCCTTCGCGTACTTCACCACGTCATCCAGCGTCTTCAACTGCGAGTCCGCCTGAATGCAGATGGTGTTGTAGACAATGCCAATGCCGCCCAGAATATCGTACGTGCTGGGATTTCCCCAGGACAATCCCTTGACCGTATGCACGGCGATCGTCATCGGACTGTTCGTTGCGACACCGATCTGGTATCCGTCCGGCTCGGCCGTGACGACGGCGGTGACACCGCGCGTTCCGGCTCCCCCGGCAATGTTCTCAATCGCAACCGGTTGCTTGAGCGGCTTTTCAAGCGCTCGTCCAAGCGCGCGGCCAATCGCGTCCGATCCGCCGCCAGCGCCGTAATTGACGGTCAGGGTGACCGGCTTCGTGGGAAATTGACCTTCGGCGGCGTGCGCGCACGCGCCGGCAAGGGAAAGACTAGCAGCGAAGTTCATTACAACTAGCATGCGCATCTTGAGCGATCCTCGAATTGTCCGGTGAACGATCTGAGGCCGGCTATCGACCGGGGCGCCCTCAACTCTGGACGCGCAGATTCGTCCCTTATCCAGGAACCGTTGCCTCGAGATCACGAGCGTGACGATATTTTGATAATCACTTGTGTACAAGCACAAAACTTGTTCGCAAGCGCACAACTTGCGCGCAAATGAACTTGCGATTCAGGAATAGCGTTGCGCCGGCCGTCAGCCGGTGTGCATGGGTCCCGCCGCGCAGCCGTCCGAATGCTCTTTCTGACATCAGGCCCAGCCACGCTCCGTTACGATTGAAGGTTCGTCGGAGGGACGCGACCTATGTCGCCGGAACGACGCGTTCGCGGCGGTCAAGCGTCCTTCCACCAAAGTCAAACACGCGACACCGAAGCAGTCTTCATCGTGGCTTCCGTTTCCGTGTCGACCTTAAAGCCCTTCGCGGACAAATCACGACCGAGCGTCTCTGGAAGCAGAAGAGAGGCGATAATGAAGACAGTCGCAGCAGGAAGGGCCACCGCAACCATGCCGCTGAGCAAGCTTCCGCCGAAGTGGGCCGCCGCAAGAGGCACAATCACAGGCGCTATGCTGCCAAGCCCGCGACCGCCCATATAGAACGTCGACACCGCCGTCGCACGCAGGTTGACCGGATAGAGCTCAGATATCCAGACACCGGTCACGCCCAGCGCCACGTTGCCCATGCCGAAGGCGATGTAGAGCCAGAACATCGGCCACTCAAGCTTCGATCCGGCGTAGAGCTCGCTGCCCCACAAGGCCATACCGACCAAAGACCCGATCCAAAACAGCGCGGGCGCAAGAGCTCCGAAGCGCCGGCCGGCCCTATCGTTGAGGAAGCCGTTCGCAAGATAACAGATGCCGCTGACCACGGAGAGCAACACAGCGGTCGAGCGAACGACATCACCAGGGGTATGCATGTCCCGCAGCAACAGCGTCGGAATGAAGGAGACGATGCTGTAGTAGCAGAGCATGTAGCTCATCAGCCACACAAAGGCGACGATGGTCTGCCGTGCAAGCGCGTTGCGGAATAGATCCGCAAGAGGAAGTGTACGGGCTTCTGCAGTAGCTCGGCCGGCCTTGCGTTGCGCCTCATACTCCAGCCAGATCTTGGATTCAGGCATGAAGAAGCGAATGAAGATAATCAGCAGGATGGGTACGCCGCCACTCAGCAAGCCGATTCGCCAGCTCCACTCGTCGCTGAACGTCGCAATCAGCCAGATGCCCACGATCGAAGCGGTGGATGATGCAATCACGGCGCAGCCCTGAAGCGCCGCCGCGCCCAGACCACGGCTGCCCTTCTTCCAGGCCTCGTTGAAGAGCACCATGCCGACGCCGTACTCGCCGCCAAGACCGATGCCGGTGATGAACCGTAACACGGCAAGAGACCAGTAATTCCATGCGAACGCCGAAATGATCGCGGCAATGGAAAACAATGCGATCGTGAGTTGAAGCGAGGTCTTTCGGCCAAGTCGATCACCGATGACGCCGAATAGCGCTCCGCCGATGGCCGATCCGAACAATGTGAGAGCTTGCAGCGAGCCGACCTCGGTCAGCGATAGCGACATCGATCGCTGGATCGCAGGCAAGAGAAACGGAAATATCAGAACGTCGTAGAAATCGAGTATGTAGCCCAGCATCGCTGAGATCATAATCGAATACCGTTGCCGCGGCGTGTAGTCTTCCGAACTTGAGATGGTTGCCGACATTTGACGCGTTTCCTGTTGAAGGATTGAAGTCGATAGACATGACCGAGACACTTGCCGCGTCTTCGAGAGTCGAAATGCGACTTCGGTATCATTGGGAGTCGCGAGCGCGACCCCGGCATCATTCGGAGTCGCATTCGCGACTCCGGGTTGCGTGCTTGATGCGCAGGGCCTAGCGGCCCGGCGCCCTCAGCTCCGGATAAGCAAACTCGCCCTTGTCGAGGATGTGGATATCGTCGAGCCACAGGCTGCAGCCGCGAAGCGGGATGTCCAAATGACACGGCGTGTCATTCGTACCGCCGAGCTCCGTGTTCGGACCCGTCGAGAACAGGACGTTCCCGTAGAAGGAGAGCGCATTCATGATGTGCTCCGACGAGAGCTCCTGGGAAGCCGCGATGTGGTGCCAGGCGGCACGCTCGTTCGACCCCCAGCCGATATGCGAGATCGCCCAGCCGCGCGGATCGCCGAAGCTGTCGATGTAATTCTTGATGAGCAACGCGTCGGTGCCTTCGCCCTTAAGGTCGACGATGTAGCCATCCTTGATGGTCAGCATCACCGGCGACTGGATGTAACGCTTGAACGCGCAGAGGATGTCACCGGGCATCAGCACCACCGTGCCGTTGACCTCGCCGTCGGTCGCCTGAGTGAAGGCAAAGCCTGACGGGAAGTGATCCCAGCGCCCGGGCTCATCCGTGTATCCGTATTCGGAAATGACCGGGTATTGCTTCAGGCCATAAGTTACATCCGTTCCGCCGGGCGACGTGATCCGCATTTTGCTGGCCGACTGCAGGAGGGTTCGAGAGAGCTCCGTTCGCCGGCGCAGATCTTCGGTCGGGAACATCTTCTTGAGGATGTGGAATGGCTCCATCACGCGCAAGATGCGCGTGCCCGCTTCCTGAATTTCGGCTTGCTCACGAGAGAACAGCAACCCCAGGAGATCGATCACCATATCCACGCGCTTGAGCGTATCGATCGCCGGCTGGTTGCCCGTGAGCGCATGCCGGCCCTGCAAGCCCGCGACCTTGCCCTGGCCGTACTTGGGCACGTTGAGATGAAAGGTCGTTGCGCCCAGGCTTTGCGCGGCCAGCATGAAGGCTTGGGCGTATTCCTGCTGATCCTCGCCGCCGCTCAGGACCGCAACGACTTCGCCCTTCTTCACCTTGCAGAGCGTCAGCTCGGCCTTGAAGAGCTCAAGCATTTCAACATCAACGATTTGTCGGGACATCTTCACTGATCTCCTGTTTGCCGAACGTAGACACGCGGCCGTCGAACCGATCGCGCGGTCGCGCTAGAAGCTCTTCAACGATCGAAAGGAAGCCCTCGGTATCGTCGATCTGCATTTGGTGACCCGCGCTTTCCAGCGTCCTGATCGCGATGGACGGCAGCAATCTGCGGATTTCTTTTTCATCTTCGGGCCGAATGACTCCTCCCCGCCCGGCGACGATCAATGCGGTGGGGACGCTGAGATGGGCGAGGTCGCGGTGAATATCATCGTGATGAAAGCCCTTGTGGCTCTCGATAAGCGCGCGCTCGTCGCAGGTATGCATCCACTCGGCCCGGGTGCGGATGTGCTGCTCGGGCCACCGCGGAGCAGAGGGGCTTCGCAGCGCGGCGTCGGCTTCTCCGCGCTTCGCGCTTTGAAGCAATTTGAGAAGCGGTTCGACCGGAATCGGATAGGCGCGACGTCCAGGACCGGAGACCGGCGGATCGACCAATATCAGTTGGTCCATGGAGGATGGCCGCCAACGCGCAGCGCGGATTCCGATGCGGCCACCCATCGAGTGGCCCAGCAGCGTATAAGGGCCTAGTCCAAGCACTTCAGCGAACCCGATGAGGTCGGATGCGCATGCGTCGAGCGAATAGTTGAGGTGCGGGCCGCTTTCAGAAAGGCCGCGACCGCGGACATCGAGCACGAAAACGTCGTGTCCGGAGCACAGGCGCTCTGCGATGAAGGCCCATTGCGCCGCAGTCGTCGAGATGCCGGGGACAATGACGATCGCCGGCCCGGACCCGCCGAACCGCAGATAGTGCTGCCGAATGCCGTTGGCGCGCACATGCGCGCCGTAAAGCAATCCGGATGCCGCGGCGCCGGTCACGTCTGCTGATCCTTTATGCGGTCATCCGACAGCGCGTGAAGCCGCTCGATGGCGGCCTGCGTCGGCATGACATCCGCGTATTTGCTGGCGATATCGAACAGGTTGACGGCGTGGGACGTGGGCGAGCGGTCGTAGACCGCGTCGCTCGGCACAATTGATTTGAAGTTCAGCGCGCACGCATCCACGACCGACGCCCGCACGCAGCCGCTGGTCGTGCAGCCGGTCACCACCAGCGAGTCGACGCCGGCACCGATCAGATACGTCGCAAGCGGAGTGCCGAAGAACGCGCTCGCCTGCGTCTTCGGCAGGAGCAACTCGCCGGGCTCCGGGGCCACCTCACGGACGAAGTCATAGCCCTCGGGCGGGATCCGCATGATACCCGGGATCTTCGCGGAGAACGCGCCCTGGTCCTGGCCCACCTTCCGCGCGACATGCGGGAAAATCACCGGCCAATTTTTCTCGCGAAACAGCGGCACCAATTCGGCGATGTGTGCGATGGCATGCCAACCGGCCTCGCCGCAGCTGGTGGGGTATTGCTTGATCGCTTCGCGGATCGGCATCGGCCGGTCGCCGACCGAACGATACTGCACGTCGATGACCAGCAATGCTGGTCGTTTGCCGAATCCCGCCGCGCCACCCAGCCCGGCGAGCGCATAGGTCTCGCGCTCGTCCAGCGGTATCACATCGTCCCAGGGTTGCTTGGTGCCAGTCACTGTTGCGCTCCAGCGGTCCCAATCGTGAGCACGTCAGTGAAGCGGCACGGTGGTCGCGTCGTACTGGTAGATCCAATCGTATCGCGCAGCCGTCGCTTCCGGCGCCCATTGCGTCTTGATGTAGTTACCCGCTGTTTCGGCCTTGCACAGTGCCTGGTTATGGAAGATCGGCAGCATGCCGGCCGCGGACTTCACGACCTTGGTGGTACGATCGAGCCGCAGGCCCTGATACGTCTTGAGTGCCGCCGCGATGTCATCGGGATTCTCCTCGAAACAACGCGCGAGGACGGATGCATCCTCCAGGGCCATGTTCACACCCTGCCCGAGGTACGGCAGCATCGAATGGCAGGCGTCGCCGAGCAGGGTGATGCGTCCCTTCGACCACGTACCCAGCGCCGGCCGCACGAACAGGCCCCACTTATTCAGGGTATCCACATTCTTGACCAGCTCGATGATGTCCGGATGCCAGCCCTCGAAGTCCTTCAGGCATTCCTCGACCGAGCCCTTCTCCGACCAGGATTCGAGCAGCCAATCGTTATGGTCGACCTGGCCCGAAAAGGTCATCATGACCGTGTTCTGCCAGCGCACTGGATAGGCCGTGACATGCGCGGTGGGCCCGATCCAGGTTGCCACCTCGGGTTCGCGCTGATGCGGCGCAAGGCGGTCGACCGGCACGAGACCACGCCAAGCGATGGCCTTCGTATACTGGCTCTCGATGTTGCCGATGAGACCAAGACGGACCTTCGAATGAGCACCGTCTGCGCCGATCAGGGCGCGCCCTTCGATTTCGGAGCCGTCAGCGAGCTTGGCCCGAACCCCTTCGTCGTTTTGACTGAAGCCGACAACGTGGCCGTTCAGATGAATGGCACCCGGCTTCAACTGACGCACGCCGTCAACGAGGATCTTCAACAGGTGAGCGCGCAGCAGCAAATAGGGCTGGTTGCGCGCCGCGTCGGAGCTGCGGTTGTAGAGGGGCCACCTATCACCGGTGTTCCAGAGGCGGATCGAGCGTCGCTCGGCCGCGATGCAGTTCTGCTCGACCTGTTCGGTGAGGCCGAGATCCCGAAGAACGCGCACGCCGTTCATGGAGATCCAAAGACCCGCTCCCACCTCGCGCAACTCGGACGCTTGCTCAAACACGTCACAGTCGATGCCGCGACGAAGCAGCGATAGTGCCATCGCCAAGCCGCCAATGCCGGCGCCGGCAATGAGAACGCTTGATTTACTGACCTGTTCAATGCTCATGGCATCTCCAAACGATAATTGCGCTATCTCGCAACGGGTTAGGCGGCATCTTCGGAGACTTGCTCGACGGCAAGGCTCCTTACGGCTTCGAAAATCTTGGTGTATCCGGTGCAACGGCAAAGGTTGCCGTGCAGGTAGTGACGGATTTGTTCGTCGGTCGGGTACGGCGTCGCCTTCAGCAACGCTGTGACCGCCATAATGAAGCCCGGCGTGCAGAAGCCGCACTGAAGGCCACCGTGAAGCACGAACGCCTTCTGAATCCGCGACAGGCCATCGGACGGCGTCACGCCCTCAATTGTCGTGACTTCGCGCTGATCGACATCGACGGCGAGTGTGGTGCAGCTCGAGATCGGCTCACCGTCGAGCAGAACGGTGCAGGCGCCGCACACCTCCATGTCGCAGGAGCGCTTGGTTCCCTTCAGGCCAAGGCGATCCCGGATAAGATCGATCAATAGCGTATGGGTCGGAACCTCGATCGCGATCGCCTGACCGTTCAACGAGAATGAAATGGGCAGCACATGTGTCATTTCACGCGCTCCCGCCTGCGGCGATTGCCTCTTCGGCGTTTCGCAGAAGCAAGACACCTGCAAGGTGGCGCTTATAGTCGGCGCCGCCATGCCGATCCTCATTGACTTCAAGCTCATCCAGCGCCGTCGGGAGCACCGCCTCGATAGCCGGGCGGACTTCGGCGACGGATATGCCCTGGAGGGTGTCTTCGACGGCCTTCAGGAGCTGAGGTCGCGAACCGAGCGCTCCGACCCGCACGCGGGCGCTTGTGATCGTCCTTCCGCCGGCGCCGAGCGACCAGGCCATGGCGACATTCACCGAGGGCCTCTCACCATGCTTGAACCGCCGATAGGTCACCGGCCCGGTAGGGCGCGGAAACGCAATGACCGTCAGCAACTCATCCGGCTCCCGCACCGTTTCCAGCTCGCTCCGGATGAAATCGTCAGCGTGAACGACACGCGTGCCGCTGGGGCCAATAAGCACCAGCCGCGCGTCCAGCGCCGCGAGCATAGTCGGCGGATCGGCGTGGGGCTCTCCGAAGCACAGATTGCCTCCGATCGTTCCGACGCTGCGGACCCTGACGTTTGCGACGTTGGCACAGAGTGAGGACAGCGCCGGCACGTACTCGCGAATAACAGGATCACTGGCGATCTTCTTGTGCGTACAGCGTGCACCGATTTCGATGTCATTCGCATCGTTCAGAGCAATGCGATCAAGTCCAACGATTCCCTTGATGTCGACAAGCCGGTCCGTACGGATGACGCGCATCTTCATCGCCAGCAGCAGTTCAGTTCCGCCGGAGTAGAACATGCCGTCGCCGGACTCCCCGACCGCACGCACGGCGTCGGCGATCGTCGAAGGCCTCTCGAATTCGAAGGGTGACGGCAGCATGATCAGGTCGCGCCCAGCATTTCTTTGAGCCGCTTCTCGAACTCTTCGAAGTTCTGATCGACGCGACGCTTGATGACGCCGAACCCCATGGTCGCGAGGCGGCCTTGCACGTCGACCTTCGCGTCCACAGCGAATGTGGACCCCGCCCCTTCCGGCGTCACGGTCACGTCGAGAACAACCGCCAGCCTCGTCCCGGTGATCTTGTCGCGACCCGTGGCGCGCGTGCGGACGTGAGACGGCTCCGTCACCGATTCAACGATGATGTCGGCCGGGACCTCGACCTTGAAAGGACCGATCTTCTGTTTGACGGTCGCTTTGTAAGTTGCAAGCCGCTCGATTTCCTCGACGTTTTCGCAGCCGGGGATGCAACCCGATATGCGAGGGATGTCGAGCAGCGTGCTCCAAAGCTCCGCCGGCGTCGCTGGCACCACCATCGACATATTGAATTCCATGAATTCAGCTCCTCTTCTGCAGGGCGCGCCATACCTTTTCGGGCGTCATTGGTAGGTCGGTGATCCGAATGCCGTAGGTGGAGAACAGCGCGTTGGCGATCGCTGGCGCGACCGGGAGGATCGCTCCCTCGCCCATTCCCTTGGCGCCGCCTGGACCAGGTCCGTCGCCATTTTCGACAAGGATGGTGTCAAACACGGGGGGAACGTCGGAGATGCGCGGGATCGAATAATCGATCGGCGTCGCATTGATGGGTTGGCCATCCTCGAACTCCAGCACTTCATAAAGCGCGTGTCCGAGGCCCATGACGGCAGCCCCCTCGTCCTGCCCTTCCGCGGCGACGCGATTGATTACGCGGCCGACGTCAGCGGCGCTGGCATATCGAGGGACTTGGATTTCGCCGGTATCTTCATCGACAACGATTTCAGCGAGGCCCGCCGAAGTCTCCCAGAACAGGGGGGACTCGACCAAGGCGCCCTTCTTCGAGCGCGGCGTAATCGCGCCGCGGCCGATGACCTCTCCCGAGTCGACACCCAACGTGCGGTGAAAAATCTGATGGAAGGTGAGAACCTCCGATCCAGTCGATACACCACCCTCAACGAGCGACAGGTTCTCCCGGGGAAGCTCCCAGACGCCAGCAACCATTTCGAGGATCTGATCAGCCGCGTCGAGTGCGGCATTCTCGACGGAAAGGCCGACGACAACGGTCGATCGGCTTGCGCCGGTGCCCCAATCGTAAGGGGCGACGGCGGTATCGGTGCGCAAGACGGTTACCGCCGAGGTCGGCTGCTTCAAGGTCTGCGCCGCGATCCGCCCCATCGTCGCGTGCGCACCCTGGCCGACTTCGATGCTGGAGACCGAAACGAGGATCGACCCGTCGATCTTGAGACGTACGATCGCGTTACTGATCGGCGTATTGGCCGGATCGGTTGCGGCGACTGCCAGTCCGCGCGCCTGCCGGTTGGATGCTTGCACCTCCGATGCGAACGACTGGGTCACCCGACCCATCAGCTCGCCCATATCCATGTCGAGCGCCCGCAAATCGGGGCGGATGCGTTCACCGCGGGACGCCAAATTCAGCAACCGAAACTCGGCCGGATCCATGCCGATTGCCGCCGCAACATTATCCATGTGCGATTCTTTGGCCCAAACAGCTTGCGGTCCTCCGATCGAGCGGAATGCCGCACCTGGAACGGTGTTCGTGTAGACCGCGCACGCCTCGAGACGCAGATTGGGCACCACGTAAGGGCCCATGATGCGATTTGCCGATTTCGTGGCGACGGCTGAGCCTGTGTCGGAATATGCCCCTCCATCGAGCAGCAGTTTGGCGCTCTTGGCGACGATCCGTCCCTTGGCGTCCACAGCCGTTCGAATCGTAATGTCAGCGCCCAACCGTCGGCAGGTGAGCATTGAGTCAGTCATGGATTGCGCAACGCGAACCGGGCGCTGCACCTTCCACGATGCAGCGGCAACCAAAGGCTCGATCTTCACCGAGGCCTTGCCGCCAAACCCTCCGCCGACAAACGGAACGATCACGCGGACCTTGGCCAACTGCAGCCCATAGAGTCGCGACAGCACCTTCTGAACAGCGGTCGGCGTTTGTGCACCTGCCCAGACCGTCAGGGAATCGCCCTGGAAATCAGCAATGACCGCATGCGGCTCCATTGCGAAGTGAGAAATGGCTGGAAAGGTGAAACGATCTTCGTGGATGTAGGCCGCAGCCGCCTCCGCAGCCTCAACGTCTCCGACGTTATTCCGGTAAGTGTGGAATATATTGCTGTTCTGGGTCGGCCGGGCGCCGCCCTTAAAATAGAAGTCTTCGAGATTTTCGTGGCGCTCATGGATGAGCGGCGCATCTTCCGCCAGGGCTTCCCGGATGGTCGTTGCGCGCGGAAGCTCGTCGTATTCGACATCGACCATTTCTGCGGCATTTTCCGCGATCTCGATCGTCTCCGCGATCACCACTGCGACGGGCTCGCCCACATATCGCACGCGGTCGGTCGCGATGATCGGCCGGTCTTTAAGCACGACGCCCCAGCAACCGAACGAAGCGACATCTTCGCCGACGAGCACGTCCACGACGCCGTCCATCGATCGTGCGGCGCTCGTATCGATCGAAACGATGCGCGCGTGAATGGCCGGCGAGCGAACCACAAACCCGTGCAACATTCCCGGAACCGTGAGGTCGGTAACGTACTCGGCGCGTCCCGTGACCTTCTCAATCAGGTCGGGTCGAACGGAACTCATGTTGTCAGTTGCCGACATCCGCAAATCCGATGGTATCCAGATGCCTTCGCCGAAGGTTGCAGGGGCCTGCTTGGCTCCTCACGAAGGCAATCCGCGGACGCTAAGCTATTTATCACTCGTATGCAAGCGCTGCACTTGTACACAATTGGTGAGATCGTGTGCATCGGCCCCAGAATCGGAGGCAGGGCGCAACAATTCGCTTGCAGCCAATGTTCACCGCCGCGCGGTTTCAATCCTTCGATGTTCTAGATTTCAGCGCCCGGAAGACCGATGCGCCGGAAAAAGGGCAGCCGTCGCCGGAGCGCCTCGACGCGGCAAAGCGCGATAAAGCAGACTGAGGTCGAACAAAGATGGATTCCTGAGTTCAACGAATGTAGACAAACGACCGGCGCCGAAGACTTTCGGAGCTGAACATTCACACTTTTCTCAAAACGAGCTAAGGCAACGTACCGCGAGGGGACGAAAGTCGTGCAACCGAAAACAAAGGGGCGCTCGGCGGAGAGGCTGAAGGAAGCTGTACAGTCCTACAGGCTGGATGACGCACCGGGCTTCTTATTGCGCGTCGCGCTCCGTACTCACACGTCCATCTTTGCCGCGAAGATGATTGAAGGACTAACTGCACCCCAATTCTCAACGCTGGCGAAATTGAGGGAGGTCGGACCTTGCTCTCAAAACCACTTGGGACGGCTGATTCACTACGACTCAGCCACGATCACCGGCGTTATCAATCGTCTCAAATCACGTGGCCTGATCAAGAGCTCCGAGGATCCTTTAGATCCACGACGGCGAGAAATCGATTTGACTGAAAAGGGCAGGCGGGTAGCGGACGCCGCGATCGAGACTATCGGCGAGATTTCAAGCGAGACATTCGCTCCCTTGACCCGGGAAGAATTTCGAACGCTTACCGAAATCCTCAAGAAAATCATACGCCGCTGAGCCGGCCGCGGTCCACATTACGATCATCGATGAGCCGAATTCGCTGGCCAAACGTTTTAACCGACTGTGGTGAGAGAAAATGGCCCGGCGATGGAGCCGGGCCAAGTAAGGGGAGGAAGCGAAAGATAGGGATCTCTCGCGAACGCCGAATGCAGATTTCGATCGAAGATGGCTCAACGAACGATCTCAGCGGCAGAACGATCGGACACTCCGCACAGCATTTTGTACCGAAGATGATGCCCCTGCATGACTTTTCCGACATCTATCGCACGGACCTCGGTCACACACCGACAGTGCCGCGAAGAGATCAGCTGCGACCAAACCTGCTACAGTGAGATATTACCTGAGTGACTATCCTCTATTGCTTCTGCGGAGCGCGCGGATAACTTTTGTTCTGAAGCGCGCGAGGTCGAAGAGGAGTTTTGGTACTCTCTTAACCGCAATCGCTTTGCCCTCGATTGCGAGATGGAGAACTCGGACTAATCTAGCGAGACCGAGTTCTATAAATGCCTCCCGAACATGCAGGTCATTGGCTATCGTGAGTTGGTTGTTCACTATGACGATGGACGACCCTAGATTAGGCTCCCTCTCCAGAACGAAGTCTCGGCATGCTGCCGCAAACTCCTCATCTTGAGCGCTCAAAGGTACGCTGAAGACACTCCGAGCATTTTCCGCCATATTCCAGGTCCTCTATGAAGAGCCGGCGGCGAGACAGCTGCATGCTGCCTTTCGCTTTTCGGTTTCTAACCGCTCACGCGCTTCGGCGCTTTCTTCCCGCTCGGCAACACGCCCAGTTCCTTCGCGCGTCGATCCAAGACCGAAAGGATGTATCGGACACGTTCGGCTCCTGCGTTTCGATAAAGAGACCCGAGGGAAGCGAGCCAATCGGCTGTTTCATTTTGGTCCTGGTCATGCGATTGCGCATTGGCCACCTTGATCGGCGGATCGATGCGAACGGTCATTCTCGCAGCGCCAGCGAACTCCTTCCTTGGTAGCATTGAGTTGCCCGGCATATTTTGCCGAAGATCCTACCCATCTGACAGAATGCGCAGCTAAAGGGGCGCGCTATCGCCTATACTCGGCATTCCCTGCCGCGCCGCACATAGGAGCAGAGCCGATAAGGAATCATCTGCACGAGACGCATGGAGCGCGCCATTCTGCCGCGGCCGGATTGACACGCATTAATTGCAGGCGCTTTCGTTGCGCAACTACGCGCAAACTGGCTGGGTAAAGGCTCTCTCAACGATCCGCAGGCATGATGCCAAGCGGCGACCGCAACCATCAGCGACCGATCGCCTCGCGGCCGCGCGTCAGGCGAGCCGCATTCAGTCTTCTCCCGCGAATTTTCCCTCGACCGCCTTACTTTTCCGTGACGATAATGTGTCAGCGGGCTATCCTTTCAAGGGATCCTCCGCCGGCCCTATCGCCGCCTAACAGATTGGAACCGCAGTCTCCACGAGTGAATTCGATGCACAAGTCACCCGCTTTTGAAACGGATCACGGCTTTGCCCGAATGAATTTGCCGGACCTTCGGATCAATTACGATCCGATCGATCCAGACCAGTTCGACCGACCAATTGTCTCCTTCTGCATCGAGACAGGCCAGGACAACGATGAGCTACCACTTCATTCGCACAAGAAGGGGCAGTTGGTGGTCGCCTCTCATGGATCGGTCATGTGTCGTGCACCGGGCGGACTATGGATCGTTCCGCCGCAAGGTGCCGTGTGGATACCCGCGGGAGTTCTGCACAGCAACCGCGTGTCAGACAACGGAAAAGTCTACGTCGTCTTCATCGATCCGCTGGCGAGCATGCTTCCAACCACTTGCTGCACATTCACGATATCGTCGCTCGTCCGCGAGTTGATACATCGATTATCCGTATTTCCACCCTTGTATCCGATCGAGGGACCGACAAGTCGACTCGGGCGCGTATTGCTCGACGAACTGGTGCAGATGTCCACCGAACAGATGTACCTACCTATCTCTACCGATAGTCGACTTCAGCATTTGGCCGTCTCCCTTCTCAATGATCCTGCCGATCGGAGCACGGTCGAGGAGTTGGCTGCTCGATATGCGATGAGCGAGCGCACATTCGCACGTCTAGTATTCAAGGAAACCGGGATGACGTTCGGGCGCTGGCGACAGCGGCTCCACATCCTGGTCGCATTGCAGCGCTTATCGGCGGGATCTTCGGTTCAGGCCGTCTCACTCGACTTGGGCTATGAGACGCCAAGCGCCTTCATAACGATGTTCAAGAAGACAATGGGAAAAAGCCCTCGCCGGTTCCTTGCTGAGCGGTCCAGTTTCATCAGCCACGAGCCGTTCGCATAACGCGATAATCGGAGAGTCAGAGAGCTCAACCATCGAAGAGCTGCGGCCCCGGTGCGATTGTCCGGGGCCGCATCTCATCTCTTGTTCACCGCGCGTTGAACGGAACCAGCGGATACTGAAGTTCCGCTTCCGCAACGGCCCGCGGCGAGACCACACGGGGCCTTCCATTCTGGGCCTGTAGCATGGTTATGTCGCTGCCCATATTCTGGCCGGTAGCATCAAATTTGATCTTGCCGCTCGACATCAGGAACGGCGTCATGTCAGTCGCCTTGAGCGCAGCATGGATTGCTGCAGACTCCGGGGAAGCCGCGCGGGTCACCGCATCTCCGACAATCTGCACGGCTTCGAACGCGCATCCCGCGTTTCCATCGAACCAATCATTTGGATAGTCGGCGGCGAACCGCTTGAGAATGGCTTCGGTGTCCGGTGCCTTGGGGTTGCACCACAAGCCCGTCGAGATTCCGCCGTCGCCGTATTTGCCCAGCGCGTCGTAGTACGCTTTATCCTGCACGCCGTTGGAGTTCGGCGAGAAGATCATCTTGGGATTCCACCCCTGCTTGATGCATTCCCGGATGATCATGATGGCATCATTGACGCGCGTCACCGACACAAGCGCATCGGCGCCCGACGCCTTGGCTTTCGCGACCTCAACCGAGAGGTCCTTGGCCCGCTCGTCATACGGAACGTACTGAGCGATCTTCAGCGGAACGTTCTCTTCCTTCCAGGCCTGATCGATGCTTGCAGCGGTCGATTGACCCATCGTGTTGTTGAGATGAAGAACGGCGACGCTCGTCGGCGAATCCTTCAGCGTCGACAGGACCGACTTCAAGTCGGCGAGAGACTTCCTGACGATCGTCAGCGACGTGGGGTAGTAGCGAAAGACCTGGGTGAACCCTTGCGAGGTCACCTGGGTCGCGCTTGCGATATGCACCACCATCGGAACGGCCGCGGCCTCCGCGGCCTGAAGCGCCGAGATGGTTGCTCCTGAGTCCCAGGCTCCAATGAGTACCCTGCAACCTTGCCTGATGAGGCTCTCGGCGGCGATTCGCCCGTTCTCCGGCCTGCTCTGCGTATCGGCGTGGATGATTTCGATGTCGATTCCGAACTTCTCTTTGGCGAACTTCGCACCAACATTGATGCCGCGCACGCAAGCCTGTCCGGGGAACGCCAACACACCGCTGCTCGGCATGATCGCGCCGACTCGCACCTTGGTGGGGGTCGCCGCCTTGACCGGCCACGATACAAGCCCGGCGGCGATGCCAACGCCGCTGCCGAGTACGGTGCGGCGCGTTATCCCGTTTCCGATGCGATTCTTCATGTGATGTCCCCTTTTGACTGCAATGAATATTGAGGCGGTTCGGTAGGAAACTTTATGGATGGATGACGGTGCGCGCTGTAGCTCGAAAGCTGCTGCGACATGCACCCGGCACGTATGATTCGCATAAGCGGCAATGGTTCAGATCACATTCCCATCTCGGTCTTGATCAGGTTCTCTTCGGTGTCGTCGTAAAGTGTATCGATCAGCGACCGGTATCGTTCCATCAGTTGCTTTCGGCGCTTTTTTCGTGTCGGTGTCATCACGCCATTCTCCGGAGACAGCTCCTCCGGCAGTATTCGAAAGGCCTTGATTTGCTCGGCTCTCGCCAGCCGGCTGTTTGCTTTGGCAATCTCGCCTTCAATCATTCGGACGACCACCTCGGAATTTGCCAGGTCCGAATACTGTGCGATCTTAAGATCGCGCGATTTCGCCCAATCCATCGTCGCGGTCGCGTCGACTTCGATCAACGCGGTGAGATACTTCTTTCCTTCTCCGATCACCGCCGCTTCGGAGATGAACGGACTATGGCGGACCTCGTTTTCGATCTGGGTGGGGCTGATTGACTTCCCGTTGGATGTATTGATGATTTCTTTTTTGCGATCGATCAGCTTGAAAAGCCCGGTCGGTCCGACTTCGACGATATCTCCGGTATAGAGCCAACCGTCCCGCAGAGCCGACTTGGTTTCCTCGGGCTTATTCCAGTATCCAACAAAGAGTCCCGGTCCGCGGGTGATCATTTCCCCGTCTTCAAGAACCGCTGTCTCCCACGCCGGATCCTGCAAAGGCATTCCGACGGTACCGGCCTCAGGCCATTCTGCCATCTGGACCAGGTTGGCTCCGACCAGTTCTGTCTGGCCGTAGCACTCCTTAAGCTGAAGTCCCCACAATTGCCACAGAGACATCAGTTCGGAAGGCATCGCCGCCGAGGACGTGAAGGCAACCGTGAGTTCTTCGAATCCGACTTCGGCAAGCAATGGACGGAATATCTGTTTCCGGCAGACCTCGAAGAGCCCGGATATGAAAGGGTCTGGCTCACCACCAGCCTGACGATCATCAAGCGCCTTGCGGGCGATCTTCATCGCGAATTGATAGTCCTGCTTCTGCCTCGCAGACCCGGAATGAACCTTGCTGAGGATCTGCGTGGCAAACCGCTGAAAGAACCGCGGCGGCGCCATGAAGTAGGTCGGCTTGACTTCCTTGATCGTTTGAGCGAAATCCGCGCTCGTCTCGCCAAAATACGGAACCATTTTTGCGATCAATGGCATTGTCGTGGCTTGCGCGCGCGCGACGGTATGCGACATCGGCAGATGGACGACAACGCGATGAGTGTCGGTGCGCATGCGCATGGTGAACGTCGTTACGCAGTGCGCGCCGGCAAGCAACGAGAGATGCGTCAGCATCGCACCTTTCGGGAAGCCTGTGGTGCCGGAGGTATATCCGATGCTCGCCAGATCGCTGGCCTTGGCTTTCGCCGCCTGCTCCCGCAAAAATGCGTCGGTATCGACCGGAGCCGTCCCGCAAAAGTCCTTCAGGGAGACGACATTTGCCGCTCCGCCGGCCCCGTTCCATGCAGCATCCAGCATAATGATCTTTTTCAGCTTTTCAGCCTGTCCCGATCCAAGGACGATGCCCAGCTGAAGCTCGCTGCCGACGAAGGCGAAGGACGCTCCGGAATCGCTCAGATAGTAGCCGACTTCTTCCGGCGACGAGGTGAAGTAGACACCGACCATCACGGCGCCGGCGCAGATCGTCGCCATGTCCGCAAGCAGCCACTCCTGGGACACGTCCCCCATGATGGCGATGCGGTCCCCACGCTCGAGCCCGGCTTTCTGCAGGGCAACCGCCAAGCTTGCGACCCGATCCGAATACTGCTTCCACGTCACGGCGATCCACTCGCCGTGACGCTTCTGGTGATACGCGACCGCGTCCGGGCGTTCGGCTCTTCGCGCGCCCAAAAGCTGCGGAATGGTCACGTCGACGAGTTGAGCTCCCGACGTAACGGATTCGACGTCCATCTTATCGCTCCGCGAAGCGCTTCCGCTTCTCTGCAAATGCGGCTACAGCCTCGCGACGCTCCGGCGATGCGAAGGTAAGCATCTCCAGCGCGGCCGAAGTATCGAGAAGCAGGTGTGCGTACTGCTTGATGATCTTGTTGACGCTGTATTTCGTCCAAATGATCGATTCCTGCGGCCCCCCTGCAAGCATCTCGGCGTACTCGATTGCAGCGTCTCTGACGTCCCGGTTCGAAATGACTTCGTTGATCATCCCCATCGACGCCGCTTTCTCTGCGGAAATGAAATCGCCCGTCATGAGATAGTGCTTCGCTCGCACAGGCCCCATCAGAAGAGGCCAGATCACCGCGCCACCGTCGCCCGCAACGACGCCAGCGGTTACGTGCGTGTCGGCAAATCGCGCGGTCGGGTTTGCGAAGATGACGTCGCAAAACAAGGCAAGCGTTGCGCCAAGACCGACGGCAACGCCGTTGACCGCCGCGATGAGCGGAACTTCGACTTCGAGCATATTGCGGATAAGGTGACGTCCGCTCCTTGTCGGCGACGGAAGCTTGCCCTTGTCGAGCGACTTCTGATCGCCGCCCGAACAGAAGCCGCGTCCCGCGCCGGTCAGCACGATCGCACGGACCGACTTGTCCTTATCGAGATCCACGAAGACCTGCTCCAGTTCCTCGTGCATGTCCCAATTGATCGCGTTCAGAATTTCCGGCCGGTTCATCGTCACGACGGCAACGCCGCTGGCGCGCTTCTCGATGATCAGATACTTGTAGCTATGCTGTTGCATTGGTCTTTCCCTTTTGTTTCTTTGCGAAACTACTTCTGAGGCCGCATAGCTCGAATTTGCCCGAGGATGTCTTCCGTGGGCCGCACGACGTTGTTTCTGTCGTTGAAATGGGGAATCACGTAGCGCCCGACCATCTCGATCGCTTCCATGATCTTCTCGTGGTTCACCGAATCGAGATGAAGAAGCACCTCATCGATCCCCAGGGCCTGGAACTTTTCGATCTGGCGAATGACGGTGTCGGGGCTTCCGCAGACCGTCGTCGCCGAGTGGTTAAGCAGGTAGTCCCAGTCCTTTGCGGCACGCTCCATCGCTGGAACGCTTTCGCTCATGTACGCATAGTCATCAGCAAGTTTCGCCAGGCGGGGATACGCGTCGGTGGAGATCCTCGCATAGTGCATCAGAGGCTCAGCGTAGTCGTCCTTCGCCTTCTGGTCCGTGGGGCCGATGCCGAAGAAGAGCGGAATGCCGACGCGAGCACGCTCAAGCGGGCCGCGTTCGTCCCGTCTCCAAGCACTGCGGTACGCGTTGATCAGCTTTTCCTGGATTTCCCACCCTTGGTAGATGTTGCTGCTCATCACGGCCAACCCTTCGGAGCCGGCCCAGCTGTGACTGCGTTCGCTGGTCGCGGCAATGCCGATGACCGGATGCGGTTTCTGAACCGGCTTCGGGACAAGCATTCGCGGTGGAATCTGGTAATATTTGCCTTCGAAAGTGAAGATATCCTCGCGCATCGACTTCTTCAGAAGCGCGAGACCTTCCTCCATCTGCGCAAGCGTTTCACTTGGATCAACATTGAACGCGCGCATTGCGATGGTCGTATTGGCACGGCCGCCGTAAAATTCCATGCGGCCATGGGATAGGATATCGGTGACCGCCAATCGCTCTGCCGACCGCAAAGCGTGATTGATCCTGTGCGGCATCAGAGTAACCGCGGACCGCAGCTTCACGCGCGACGTCACGGCGGCGAGGTAGCCATACACGACCTCAGGCGCTGAGCTCGAGATACCGCCGAGCGCGACGTGCTGCTCGGACAGCGCGACGCAGTCGAACCCAACTTTTTCCGCGAGGCGCACCTCGTCCACCAGTTCATGAAGTCGGCGCGCATAGCTCTGGCCGACCTGGGTTTCTTGCTCCGACCAAAACCCGAACGTAAGTGCCATCTTTTAAATCCTCTGAGCATTTCGAGATCGGCACAGCGTTTCATAGGCGGAGCAACATTTTCGTTCGAATGCTGGTCGTCGTTACACAACTTTCCAAATTTTATGCTGTAAGCAGCCGAACCACGCTCCTGTCCCTGACCAACACCTCTTGCGGGCTGCAACGTCGTATTCCTTCGCTGGCAGCTTCCTGTGTTGGCGGCACGCATGAGGTGCAACAGGCGTCGAGTTATTTACCGAACGAGACGACCAGAAGATCCGCTATCGCCTCAAGGCATCGCTCGCCGATTTCGACGGTCGAACCATGCGGATCGCCAATGATCCCGTTCTCCGTGATCGACTTGATCCCATTCTTCCACATGGAGTGAAGCTGCTCTTCAGACAGAGCGCCCAAGTGTCCTACTTCGAACCGATCTAGCCGCACGCTATCGGGGCGGAGACACATCATGAGAGACGTCTCCGCTATATCGGCATGCCCACCAACTGCATTCGGGTCCCCCCCGGCAGCTTTGATGGCGTTTCGCCACCCGTCGATCCAAGCAATAGAGTCGCAGAACGCGTCGATCTCAACGTCTTTCGGAACCGCGCGCCTCAACCGAGGAAGAATGTCGCGCAAGACCGGAAAGTTTCCGATGTGTCCGGAGAATAGCAGAATGCGCTTGAATCCATGGTGTGCGAGACTTGTGCAGTAGTCCAGGCAGATTGCTTCGAACGTTTCCGGTCGAAGGGAGATGGTGCCGGGGAAGACAAGATGGTGAGCTGAACAGCCGACCTTGATCGTAGGGGCTATCAGGGCATTGCCAAGATGCCGTGCCACTCTTGCCGCGAGCGCGTCAGCGTGATCGGCATCCATGCAAAGCGGAAGATGCGGTCCATGCTGCTCGACAGCGCCGCATGGTATCAGGACCGTCGAACCTCCTTGCGCCAGGGCAGCCGATACCTCCTCGAAGCTCATGAGCTCTAGGCGGATTTCATCAGCCAATGCGGTCATTCATTCCTTCTTTGAATTCTTCGATAGAAAGCGGGCACGCGCGTCTGCAGAACTATTATCGGTCAGGTAGGCGCTGAGATCTTCAATCGTCATCGCCTCGAGCGAGGAGTCATCCATTTGTCCCGTCAAGTTCAACGAGCGCTTGATCGCGGCAAATAGCTTTTGTTCCTTTCCACGAAGATGCTTACATACTTCCACGGAACGAATCGTCACTTGCGCGGTGGTTGTGATCTCGTTGACCGCTCCAATTTCGAGGGCTTTCTGCGCATCGACTAACTCGCCCCAATAGAGCAATGCCTGTGCTTCACGAAGTCCCAGTTTCCGGACTGCTTGCCGTATTCCTTTGGCTGCAGGCAAGAGGCCGTGGTTGATTTCCGGAAATCCGATCTTGCACTCGCGATTTGCGACGACGTAGTCGGCATGAAGAAGAAATTCCAGCGCCCCTCCGACTGCATACCCTCGAACGGCACATACGACCGGGCCCGGATATCTCTCTATCTCGCAAAGAAGCGCGTGGAAGACCCTCATGCGAGGTCTAGATATTTCGATGCCGGCCACTTCCTTTATGTCGCCGCCGGCACTGAAGAAGCGATCACCTTGACCCGTCAATACAACACCCGGCGGCGACGATTGGGTAGACAGTGCACGAAAAGTGGCCAGCAAGCGATTGATTAGTCCGTTACTCAAGGCATTTGCTGGCGGCCTATTCATGGTCATCGTGACTATGTCAAGGTCGCGCTCGACTATAAGGGCGTCATTGTTTTCCATAGGGAAAGCTTAAGCAACGCACCTCGGAATTGATTGCTGTACACCGTTTCCGTGTCAGCGCGCATCGACACAAATTGTGGCTAGAGCGCCATCTCGCGGCATTTTCTGCTACGGATTTCCAGCGCTTCCGCGGACCGTAAAGCCGGCTAGCCAGGAGAGATAGAGCCACCCTCGTTGAGCAGCTTGATACATAAGGGCGAAAAGCCCGCTACATTCCGAGATATGCGCGCTGAATCTCGGAGTTGTTCAGCAGTTCGTGGCTCGATCCGTGGAGTACGATCGATCCGTTTTCCAAGACGTAGCCACGATTGCTCAACGCGAGGGATTTCGCGACGTTCTGTTCGACCAAAAGCACCGTTATCCCTTGCTCGTGTAAAGACTTCACCACTCCAAACATCACGTCCGTCAAAGCGGGCGACAGTCCAATAGACGGCTCGTCGAACATGACTACTTCCGGCTTCGACATGATTGCGCGTCCGATAGCCAACATCTGCTGTTCGCCGCCGGATAGCGTCCCGGCAAATTGTCGCCTACGCTCTCGGAGCCTCTCAAACAATTGATAG
This sequence comes from Bradyrhizobium sp. LeoA1Lang, assembly GCF_055413685.1. Taxonomy (NCBI): domain Bacteria; kingdom Pseudomonadati; phylum Pseudomonadota; class Alphaproteobacteria; order Hyphomicrobiales; family Nitrobacteraceae; genus Bradyrhizobium; species Bradyrhizobium sp. LeoA1Lang. Next base: position 133,658 of record NZ_JBVAPG010000003.1, read on the forward strand.
ACGAACTCGAGTGTTTCGATCTGGTTGGCTTTCGCGCGCTTAAGTGATCCGCCCAGGAGCAGATTTTCTTCGACGGAAAGGCTTCCAAAAATCTGCCGCCCTTCGGCGACCTGCGCAATACCGAGTTCGCAGATCTCCCACGGCGGCATCCCGGTAATATCAACGCCGTTCATCCTCACGACGCCGCTCGAAGATGGAACGATGCCTGAGATTGATCTGATCAGGGAAGTCTTTCCCGCACCATTCGCGCCCACGACACAGATCAACTCGCCCTTGTGGATCTGCAAGGAGATGCCGTTCAAGGCGTTCGATCCGTCGTACGCAACACAAAGACCGTCGATCGATAAAAGCGCATAGTCAAGCATGGAAGCCCGTCCCCAGATAGCTTTCAAGGACCCTCGGATCCGCGACCACCTCTTTAGGACTTCCTTCTGCGATTTTAGCTCCATGATGAAGTACTACGACGCTCGACGCGACCTCCATCACGATCCGCATGACGTGCTCGACGAGGAGGATCGTTAGTCCACTTTCGGCCAATTTCTGTAGCACGCGGACAACTCCCGCCGCCTCGGTGGGCCGGAGGCCCGCCATCACCTCGTCAAGCAAGAGCAGCTTCGGTCGCGTGGATAGCGCTTTAGCCGTTTCCAGCATCTTCCGATCCGGCAGCGTCAACTGATCCGTCCTCGCATTCGCCTTGCCGGCGAGCCCGACACTCTCGAGCGACTCGTATGCCGTCGCTCTGGCCTCGTTTACTTTCTTGGTCCAACTGAAGGCTCCGACCATTGCGTTCTCCAGGACCGACATATCGCGCATCGGTCGCACGATCTGGAACGTTCTCGCGATACCCAGCCTGCAGACGTCTTCAGGCGGTGTATTCTTTATCGAACGCCCCTCGAAGAACACCTGCCCACTCGTCGGCTTCAGGGCCCCGGCAACAAGATTGAAACATGTCGTCTTCCCTGCCCCATTCGGCCCGATGAGCGCGGTGATATGACCGGCTGCAAGGGCGAAGCTGACGTCGTTGACTGCGACTAATCCCCCGAATGATCGAGAGAGGTTCTTTACCTCGAGCAGGCTTGTCATCGCTCGGCCTTCCTGGGTTGCGGCAGCCACACGCTGGATGGCAACTGGATTGCCTTATAGAGCCGGACGATCGCCGGCCAAATGCCGTCCGGCAACAACCAGACGACCAAAATCAGAACGATACCGTAGGCGATATTGTTCGGCCCCGGGATCCCAAGACTGTCGCCGAGAGCGCTCATCAAATGGTTCAGAGGAATAGCGGCCAGCGATCCGACCAGCGGGCCGAACGTCGTACCTAGCCCGCCGACCACGGGCCCAATCAGGACGTCAACCGAGATTCCCATGCCCATGATCGAATCTGGAAATATCGATCCTTGCACGAGTGCCAGAATTCCACCGCCGACTGCCGCGGCCGCCGCCGATATCGAGATCACAAGAATTTTGTGTCGGAACGTGCGGACACCGAGAGCGCGGGCCGCCTCGTCATCATCCCTCATCGCCCGCCAGACATATCCAAGGTACGATCGCGAGATGAGTTCAGTTCCGACAATGCCCAATGCTGCCAGAGCGAGCGCGAGAAAGTAATAGAACCGCGCATCTCCTCGGAGCATCGAGATGTCGATCGTGCCGCTTGGCGCTGGAAAGAACAGTCCCTGCATTGCGCCGACAAACTCCCAGCCACTAAACATGATCCTGGCGAACTCCGCGGCAGCGATCGTTAGCAACGCGAAATAGATTCCACGCACTTCGAACCGGAAGCTCAACCACGCCATCACCGCACCGACGGATCCGGCTATGACCATGCCGAGCAGAAGGCCTATCCATGGAGAGAGGCCGTACTTGATGTCGAGCACGGCCACCGAATAAGCTCCCAGGCCAACAAAGAGGGCATGACCTATCGACAGTTGGCCGCCGATCCCGAGCATCAGATTCCACGATTGCCCCATGAAGGTGAACAGCAAGACGATCGTCATCAACGAGAGGACGTACGAGTTCGACACAGCGCCGACCAAAGCAAGGATGACGAAGAGCATTCCTCCAGCGAGCCACCGCTTCATCTCGGTCGCGCCATCAAAACTCTTTTGCACCGAAAAACCCTCTGGGACGGAAGATCAGGATGACGATCAGGAGTGCATAGGGAAGTGCTGTTTTCATCGACGGAGCGAACATCAAGGCCGCGATGGCCTCGGCCACGCCGATAGTCAATCCGCCCAGGAGCGCTCCACTGAAGCTGCCGAGACCGCCGACGATAACCGTCACGAAAGCGAGCAGAGTGAAGTCCACGGCCAGATATGGCTGGGCGTCAAACAAGGGAGATATCAAGGCGCCGGCGACACCTGCGCACGCCGTTCCGATACCAAAGGTCACCGCATATACCCGCGGAATGTTCAGCCCTACGACCAGGCCGCCCAACCGATTGTCTGCGGCCGCTCTCAAGGACCGGCCAAACGACGAAAACTTCAGATACGCTCCCAGCACGACGATGAGCACGCCTGCAGTCGCCGCCGCTTGCAGCCTCGCCAGATCCAGCGTCAAGAAGCCAAGCGATACGGTACGAAACGACAGCTGGGACGCAGTGGGACGGGGATCCGGTCCGAACGTCACCAGCAGGGCGCCGCTGAAAAGCAGCGATAGACCGATAAAGACGATGAATTGATAGTGATGGGGTCGGTTGACGAACCGCTTCACGATCACGGTCTCCAACAGGTATCCGAAGGCGAACATCACGACCGCTGCTATCGCCGCCGCGACAATGATTGGAACGTCCCAAATGCGGACGGCCCAATACCCGATGTAGACGCCGAAGACGACCATCTCACCATGCGCGAAGTTGACGACGCGCATGACGCCGAAAATGATCGTCAGGCCGAGCGCGACGAGCCCGTAGACCAGACCGAGCAGTATTCCGCTCGCGAGAACATTGAGCCAAAGCGACAACATTAGCGGCCACTAAACGGTACGAGTGGACATTGCGGCTTCGACACCGCGACGCTCGATGGCGCGACAACCTGCGGCCGATTACGTTTCGCTTGGATCATGACTACCCCGCCATTGATGCTCTGTCCTGGTTCGTCGAACTTTATTGGCCTCCCGGGGAGGAAATCATCTTCGGATTCCACTGCTGCTTGACGCACTCTCGCGGCATCGTTGTCTCGCACTAAACTAGTGTCGTGGGTCTTGAATTTTGGGCACTGCAAATGCGCCCCTCACATAGACAAGAGGCTCCCGATCGGCGTTTGTCGCCTGCGCCACGACCTCGCCGACAAATATCGTGTGGCTCCCCGCATCGTGCGTCTCGACAACGCAGCAATCAAAACTGCAGATCGCCTCGATCAGGCTTGGCGCTCCCGTGACAAGCTCTCGCCACGAGCCTTCAGCAAATCGTATGTCGCCCTTGCTCCCGTCCTGCCCAGCAAATTTCTGGGCTAGCGCGGAATGATCCGCCGCCAGAATATTCCAGCAGAACAATCGGCTATTCATGATAGTATCGTGCGCGCCAGCGGACTTATTGACGCAGACGAGCACGCTTGACGGCTCAGTCGACAATGAACAGCCTGCGGTCAACGTCAGACCGTGCCTGCTCGGCCGCCTACCGGTGGTGACGATCGAAACGGCGCCAGGCACGTTTCGCATTGCGCAGAGAAATTCCGCCGCGCTGAGCAATGGAGCTTCTTGAATAGGCATTAGCGACACTCGAGAGGTTATGGTGGTCAATTGCCTCGATTTGGCAGGTCAAGTTCAATCAGCAGGGTCCGCCCCTGCTGTATCTATTTGTGGCCTGATAGAGCTGAATCGTGTTGCCTTGCGGATCTCTTACCTGCACCACTCTGCCGTGCGCGCCCATGTCGCAAATTTCACCGAACACCTCAGCGCCCGCAGCCCGTGCGCGTTCGATTGTCGCTTCCAGATCTTCGACCTCGAAGACGGCAACGACATTCCGTGACTGACCAGACACGGACTCGGTCGGACCTGCGATGCAGAAAGCGGTCTTATCGTCTGCGAACTGAATCCACTTTCCGGTGTCCGCGAAGCGGATCGTCAATCCCAGAGCTTCGTAGAACCTGGCAAGACCTTCAGGTTCGATGGCAGTGAGATAGACTTGCTTGAGTTTCACTTTCCTGGCTCCGATTCATCGCAGGTCCGCCGATCGAAGATTTCCCGCGATTATCCAATAATAATCGCGCTGCCTTCCCAGCATTAATGTTCAAACACCCCGTCGCTCACATTGTTGATCAGCATTTTATGCTGCACCCGCGCGACCTGATGGCGCTTCTGTCCTACATGCTCGTCGTGATGAGATCGCATGACTTATTCGAGCGTGATCGTCCGTCATTCCAAACGTGCGCCGGATTTCAAGGTGTCGCGCAACAGATCATGTCGAGGAACCATCGCCGAGATCCCTCGATGCGTCTTATGCTCATTATCGGAGCCACTTGACGTATTTTCAGACGCATCCGCGCTTATTTTTAGGACAGTCGCACTGTGCTCCCGCGAGACGCATATCGCGATTGACTGTTTTGCGATACAAGTCGTCATTTTATCGAAATTCCGCAACCCAGCCGGCGGTTAGCATCCGTGTCATCGAGATGTCACCGCGCGACATAAGGCGCGGGACCGGGCCTCGATAAAGCGACCGTTTGCCTTGGAGGAGACAACGACATGACAACGACGGCTCTCGACAGGATCGACATAAAGATCCTGAATGAACTGCAGCAGAACGCGAGCTTGACTAATGTCGAGCTTGCCTCCCGCGTCAATCTTTCACCATCGCCCTGCCTTGCTCGAGTTAAGACACTTGAAAAACTCGGCGTGATCGATCGGCGAATTGCGGTACTGGATCCGGCCGTACTCGGCATCGGCGTAACCGCGTTCATCCAGGTCAAGCTTGAGAAGCAAGTCCAGCTATCTCTAGATAGTTTCACGCGCGCGATTGATCGCCTGAGCCAAGTCATGGAGTGTTACCTAATGACGGGAGACAGCGACTATCTGCTCCGTGTCATGGTTTCCGACATAGAGGACCTCGAAGACCTCATCGTCAACAAGATCTCGCGTATACCCGGCGTCTCGAGCATTCGTTCAAATCTGGCGCTGAAGCGGATCTCCCACAAGACGGTGCTCCCGATTGACACCAGCCGTCCGGTCACGATCAAGGCGTGCAATAGTACTTCGAAGTATATGGAGAGGCCCGCGAAGCCTCGGTACGACTCGGCCGCCCAAGCAAGGGGTGATAGCGCGATGGGCGGTGAGGCCTTCCGCACCCTCAGCCATAGCGTGACCGGTCTCTGACGACCGAGCTGGTTCGAGCGGCACATGACGGCTTCGATTTCCGACGTTTTGAAAGCCCTCTCCGATGGGGAGATAGTCGTCGTTACTGACGATGACGATCGCGAAGGCGAGGGCGACCTCGTCGTGGCGGCATCGCTATGCACCGCCGAAAAGATGGCGTTCATCATCCGCCACACGTCCGGCATCGTCTGCGCGCCCATCACCTCCGAACACGCGCGTCGTCTGAGACTTGATCCAATGGTCAACAACAACGACGCCAACCATGCCACCGCCTTTACCGTTTCAATCGACTATAAACCTGATGGCGGCACTGGAATTTCTGCTGAAGAACGCGCTTCGTGTTGCCGCGCTCTGACCAACCCTAACGTCGGCGCAAGTGACTTCGCGCGTCCCGGCCATATCTTTCCGCTCATCTCGAAGGAAGGCGGCGTTCTGATGCGATCCGGCCACACTGAAGCCGCGGTCGACCTATGCAAGATGGCCAACTTGTCCCCGGTTGGCGTCATCAGCGAATTGATGAACGACGACGGCTCGGTGATGAAGGGTTCGCAAGTTCTTGAGTTTGCGGACAGGCACAATCTCAAGCACCTGACGATCGCCGACATCATCCGTTTCCGGCAAGCGCGTGAGAAATTAATTGAGCGGGTCTCAAGCGTCACTGCCGATAGTCCAATCGGTCCGCTACAAGGATACTCCTATCGATCGCCGTTTGATCCAATTCACCATGTTGCGTACGTGTATGGCGACATAGGAGATGGCAGGAACGTGCTGACCCGCTTCTACAAGCCGAACATCATACGCGACATGTTTTCAGGTCAGGCTCAAGCGAAGATGAACGCTGTGTTGCAGCGCTTCAAGGAGAACGGAAGCGGCGTGCTCATCTACCTGCGAGACGGTGCCGCTGGCGTTCCACCGGTACCGCTGGCCCCGTCAAGCTCCTCGGAGGGCGATCGCAATCGGCAATGGCGCGAGATCGGGGTCGGCGCCCAGATTCTGCGAGATCTGGGTATAACCTCCATCCGCCATCTGACATCATCAGTTCATCACTTCAAAGGGCTGTCCGGATTCGGAATCGAAATCGTTCGAAACGAACGACTTTGATTTCGATCCTCACGGTGACCGCTCGCGGCTTAAGTGCGCCGCACTTTCAACACTCTCGCCCTGTCTGTTGACGCGATCGGAGAAATATCGTGCCGGCGATTTGCCGAGCGCCTTCTTGAACATTGTGATGAACGCGCTGACAGACTCGTAGCCGAGCGATTCAGACACCGACTGCACGGAATCTCCCGCGGATAAGCGCTGAAGAGCGACGATGATATGGAGTTGTTGACGCCAACGACTGAACGTCATGCCGGTCTCGGCGACGACAAGGCGCATCAGGGTCCGCTCGCCGAGAGCAATGGTTTCGCCCCATTCCGCCACGGTACGGCGATCGCCGGGATTTTCCATCAAGGTATCGGCGATCGCGCGTAGTTTCGAGTGACGCGTGACCGGAAGATGCAGCTGCTCGGTCGGCATCTCGATGAGCTCGTTCAGCAGGACGGCGACGATCTGAGCCGTTGGTCCTTCCGGATCGTAGAGCGGCGGCAGCGTCGCCAGGCGATGAATCACTTCGTGCAGCAGAGGCGTGATCGACAGCGTGCAGCACTCCGTCGGAACGGGCGCCGCGTCCATGTCTACGTACAGAAAGTGAATGCTGGCATTGGCAGTCACGCGATTGCTGTGCGGCATGCCACCGGGAATCCAGACGCCGCATCGCGGAGGCACCATCCAAAGCCCGCTGGGGACCTCGCAAGTTACACCGCCGCGCTGTGTCAGGACCAACTGCCCTTTCCGATGTGTATGGATCGGAAGCTCGTCCTCCTTCTCTTGAGTATCGACCATCAGTGCGACGACCGGACGATTCAGCGCGTCCGGATCGAATTCACGGTAATATTGGAGGAGAGAGCCGCGCATTGTCATGATTTAGCAATTATTTGGTAAAGTAGCGAAATTCTCGTTGCGCGACAAGTTCTATCGTCCAGGTGCTTCACAGACCCGACCTGGAACATGACCCGAACCCTTCTGTCTCGCGTTTTCGGAGACGCCGCACTCACTTTCGACCCCAAATGGGCGCTGTTTTCGGCCAATTCGTTCATCGCGGCGATGCTCGCGATCTATCTGGCGTTTCGTCTCGGGCTACAGCGGCCATCTTGGGCGATGCTCACTGTCTATCTTACCGCCCAACCGCTTGCTGGCGCCGTCCGTTCGCGTGCCGTTTACCGCATGCTCGGCACGCTGCTCGGGGCCTGCGCAGCCCTGACGTTGGTTCCAATCCTGGTCGATCAGCCGACCTTGATGTCCGTCGCCATCACCGGCTGGGCGACGTTCTGTCTGTACGTCTCCCTGCAGGACCGGACGCCCCGCAGTTACGCCTTCATGCTGGCGGGATACACCGCGACGACCGTCGCGTTCTCAAGCGTAACTGCTCCGGAATTGGTTTTCGACACCGCCCTGGCACGCGTCGAGGAAATCGTCCTCGGCATCTGCTGTGCAACGATCGTCCACACCCTGCTGTTTCCGCGCGACGTCACGGGCGCGCTGATGAAGTCAATCGACGCCGCTGTTCGCGATGCTTCCGCTTGGACGGCGGATGCCTTGCTAAATCACGCACCGACGAAAGCAGACTCCGCACGCTGGCGGTTGGCGGCAGACGTCACCCACTTCGAAATGCTATCGACTCATCTCCGCTACGACACGGCTGCGACAAAGCCGGAGATATCGGCGATCCGTGCCTTGCAGGACAAACTCGCGCTCGTGCTGCCCATGCTGACGGCGGTCGAAGACCGGCTCGCCGCACTCGGCAACCGGTGCACGCCGGAGCTGAATCAACTTCTCTCGCAACTCGGCGAATGGGCGCGCGATCCAGTTGAATCGCGGCTGAGCCCGGACGAGTTGCTGCGCCGCTGCGCGGAATTCGAAGCCGCACTGCCCGCTGCGCAGGACGAATGGGATAGGCTTCTCGCATCCAGCACGATCGCCAAATCGGCGGCGTTGATTGAAGCATTGGCTGCGGCCCACGAATTGTCCGCGATCATCCATGGATCCAAGGCGACTTCCGAGCTGACTGCGGCACCTCGCCCCAAGATCCGCCGCGCCAGGAGAAATCTCCATCGTGATCAGGGTCTCGCTGCCTTGTCCGTCGTCGCTCTCTTCGCGGCCGTGCTTGGCTGCTGCACCGTCTGGATCGCAACCTCCTGGCCGGAAGGCGCCACCGCCGCACAGATCGCAGCGATCGCTGCAGCGCTCTTCAGCAGCCTCGACGATCCAGCACCGACCCTGGTGTCCTATACGATCTGGACAGTGGCGTCGCTGCCGATCGCGGCCATCTACCTGTTTCTGATCTTCCCGGCGATCGACGGATTTCCAATGTTGGCAGCCTCGCTGGCTCCGTCGTTCCTCGTCCTCGGTTATCAGCAGGCCAATCCGCGTCACGCTCTCAAAGCGTTGGCCCTCGTCCTCGGCCTGATCGGGGCGCTTGATCTTCAAAACAGGTTCTCGGCCGACTTCGCTTCGTTCATCAATGCCAACGCTGCCGCGGTCGTCGGCCTCGCTGCCGCGTTCCTGGCCGTGCGTACATTCCGCTCGGTGACGGCAAAGCGCGCGGCCCGGCGCCTGCTCCGGCACGGATGGGTCGACCTGGCGATCCTCGCCGGCGCCCGCCGACCAATGAACCGCGAGCGGTGGCTGGGCGTGATGCTCGACCGCCTCGGCCTGGTCGTTCCCAGATTGGCGCTGTCCGGCACGGACGTGGAGGCGGAAGCCGGCCGCTCGCTGGCCGCGCTGCAGATGGGCCTGGACTTGCTCGACCTGAAATCGAGCGTGGTGGGTTTCGACGACCAGCTCAGCAAGAACCTCGAGAGTCTGACCCCCAAGCTGTCGCACGCCTTTCGATGGTTCGCGACAGGGAACAGCGAGCTTCATCCGACCGAGGCGCGGGCCCTGCTCGCGGCAATCGATGTGGCACTGCGCGAGCACGGCGCATGGGAGCCCGCAATTCGACGAACGCGGCTGACTGCATTGGTCGGCCTCCGCCGCGCGCTCTTTCCGAATGCGCAAGCTCCGTCTTTCGACCGAGTTACGCAATGAACGAAGAGATCAACATCGCTGGTGTGTTCGTGCCGACCTTTGTCTTCGCCTGCGTCTGCGCCCTCGGGCTTGGAGTCGCTTTGTCTGCAGCGCTCAAGCGATTCGTGTCGCCGGATATCAAGAGTTTCGCGTGGCACCCGGCGCTGTTCGACTTCGCCATCTTCGTGATCCTCGTCGATATCTCCTACGCTATATTGGGAACGTTACTACCATGACCGCGAGAAGCTCGATCCTGCCGCGCATCGTCATCACCGCGTTGGCTCTCACCATCGCGGCACCGGTCGGCATCGACATGTGGGACCACTACGCAAATGCGCCCTGGACGCGGGACGGTCACGTCCGGGCCGACGTTGTCGCCGTTGCGCCGGACGTCTCCGGTCTCGTCGAAGAGGTCCTGATCAAGGATAATCAGGCGGTTCGCAAGGGGGACGTCATGCTCCGGCTGGATCCGGAGCGTTTCCGCCTGGCCGTCCGACAGGCGGAGGCCGTAGTGGCAAGCCGGGAAGCCGCCGCCGAGAGAGCCGCGAGCGACCGCGCCCGCTATGACAAACTGAGCGACGGGGTCGTTTCTCAACAGCAGCACGAGACCGTCCGCGCTGCTGACCTTCAGGCCAGGGCTGCCTACAATCAGGCCCTAGCGGATTTGGACGTCGCGCGTCTCAATCTGGCCCGATCCGAGATCCGCGCGCCGGTGAACGGTCGCGTGACGAACTTCGATCTGCGTCCGGGCTCCTATCTTCCAGCGGGCCGAGGCATCATGGCCTTGATCGACACCGATACCGTGCGCGTCGAAGGCTATTTCGAGGAGACCAAGCTCGCACGCATCCATGTAGGCGATGCTGCCGATGTCAGGTTGATGGGCGGCTCGACCCTGAGAGGAAAAGTTGATAGCATCGCCCGAGGAATCGAAGATCGTGAACGAAGTTCGGGTGCGAGCATGCTTGCCAATATCAATCCGACGTTCTCATGGGTCAGGCTTGCGCAGCGCATTCCCGTCCGGATCAGGCTCGATCTGAAAGACAATGCGGACGAATTGATCGTCGGCCGGACCGTCACAGTTCAGATCGACGGCGACACCGGTCGCACTCCTGTGGTCACGTCGATGCTCGGGTCTGGTCTCTGGCGCCTCCTACGGGTGTTCGATCTGGAGGACGGTCGCGGGCGATCAGCAATGCGTAAGCTTTGAACCAGCTCAAGTTGGCAAACCTGCGCTCTGTGCCAAAAACAGTGTCCGGCCTGACCGGAAGTCGTCGATCTCGGATCAAACCGGCGCTGTTCATCCCAAAGCGCCTAGGGCTCTGCAGTGGTAGACTGCCGATTCAGCCCGAGATGCCGCTACATCGAACTCATCGACACGATTGCCACTGCGTGAGACCCGCGCCGAGTGCGGCCATCGTGGGTACAAAATCGCAGAAAATCGTAGTTTGGCGTGCAAAATCGTGGCCCGTGGTAGCGGGGGAGGGACTCAAACCCCCGTCATTCGGATTCTTCGTTCTCGAACTGAAATAGGAGTGCGCTTCCCGATCCAAAACGAGGGGCCCGTCCATCTTTAGCGAGCGAGTCCAGCTTTGGATCGCGACACTCTGCTTATTTCGAACCAAGCCACCGCATACGGGGGCTGCGTCGTACAATGTCGTAGAACATCGCAGAATATCGTGGCCTGGCGCGCCACTCAGAACAAAACTGCGAAGCTCGGCCATGCAACTCGATACCCGCGACCATGCGTATCGCACCGTGCTTTGCCTGCGGATGACGTTGGAGAACTCCCCTTCAAAGGTGCGCGCTCCCAAAATATCGAAAACAACCCCATGCAAGGTAGCAGGCGGCCGCGGGCGCTCGAACAGCAACTTGACACGTCGGGCAAATCAGGGGCATTCCTTCATCTTCCCCGCAATCCTGTAACGCCCGTCGGTCCGCAATAGCGGGCGGGTCGGTTGCGATTGCGGTCCAAGAATCCTCACCCGAATCCTCACCCACAATTGAAATTGCACCGGCTCCGCGCGGCGAACGATGGCCTGCGCGTGGCCGAACCGCGCGCGCTTGCCGCGCGGGTGCCAGGGAGTCGCGACATGAACACCGCCCCAAGCCTCGCCATGCCAAAGACGATCGCCGCAACCGACCCCGCCAAAGCTGCCGCAGCCCCGCGGATAAGGCTCTCATCACACGGATTCTCCATCGAGCATCCCGATCCGGAGCTCGGCGAACAGCTCATGGCGAACGCGCTGGGAGCAACCGATCGCGAAGCGATGGATGGCATCCTCCGGCAATTGGTCAGGGCCAGCGTGAGCGGCGGGAGCCCCGACGAGGTCAACCTGTCCTTCATGATTTCAATGGTGAAGAGCATTCGCCCAAGGGATTCCGTCGAGGCCATGCTGGTGGCGCAGATGGTTTCGGTTCATGTGATGGCGATGCGATGTGCCCATCACCTCGCCAGTGCCGACGACCTCGCCCAGCACGACAGCGCCGCGCGCGCATTGGGCAGGCTCGCCCGCACCTTTCCCGCCCAGATCGAGGCACTCAACCGCTACCGGAGCCATGGCGAGCCCGCCATCACCGTGCAGAACGTGAAGGTGGAGGACGGCGGCAAGGCCATTGTCGGCAACGTCACGCAGCATGCGAACGTGATCGTTGCAGACAAGAACCAAGCATCCGCTGCGCGGAATGCGCCGAAGGCCTCGGGCTCCAAGCGAGGGCAAGCTTCCGCTGCTTCCAAGCGGGAAGCACAGGCATGAGCGATCACATCAGAAATACCGGCCCGATGCTGGCGAGCCCACGTTGTGGCGCCAAAACCCGTTCCGCCGGCGCGTGCCGCTCGCCGGCGGTGCACGGCAAAAAGCGCTGCCGCATGCACGGCGGCGCACAGGGATCCGGCGCGCCAAAGGCAAACCAGAACGCGCGCAAGCACGGCCTGTTCACCAGGAATGCGATCGCCGAGCGAAGGCAGATTCAGGCGTTGTTGGGTGAGGCGCGGAAGCTGCTGGGGGAGATGAAGTGAGTGGCCTTCGCGAAAACGCACTCTAACCACAAAAAAATCAGCGACCGATCGATCGCCTCGACAGGGGAGTTATTACTTTGACTGAACGCGCCGAAGAGGGGCATAATTGTCAAGCTGCACGCTTAGATCGCTATTGGAGCGACTGGCAATCAGCTGCAGAACCGCGTATGGACTCATTGATGATGAACACTCAGACCCTCCGCACGCAGTACAGAATTGGGGATTTTGTCACCTGGCAGCGCGACGGCACTCTCAAGCTGAACCCCAATTTTCAACGGCGTCCCGTTTGGTCAAAAAAGGCAAAGTCCTTTCTTATTGATACGATTGTTCGAGGTTTACCTGTACCGATCATATTCTTGCGCGACTTGCGCGCTGACCTGAAGACCTTTCAGCCTCATCGCGATGTAGTAGACGGCCAACAACGCATTCGCACTATTCTTGCGTTCATCAATCACGAGTTGCTGCCCGACTACAATCCGGAACACGATGATTTCGAGATTGATCGGACGCACAACAAGGAATTGGGGGGGAAGAGATTTCATCAACTGTCTTCAGACACGCAACAGCGCATCCTCGACTATCAATTCAGCGTGCATTCGTTTTCTGCCGATACCGACGACCGCCAGATTCTGCAAATCTTTGCGCGGATGAACGCCACTGGGGTCAAGCTTAATGCGCAGGAGCTGCGAAACGCTGAATTCTTTGGTGAATTCAAAACCAGCGCATACGAGTTGGCAACAGAGCAGCTTTACAGATGGCGTGATGATTGGAAAGTTTTTGCGCCTTCTCAGATCGCTCGGATGAGTGAAGTTGAAACAGCTAGTGAGTTCATGATTCTCATCATGAGCGGAATACTGGAGAAAGACAGCAAAACAATTGATCGCTTTTACGAGGACTTTGACTCGGAATTTCGCGACCGCAGCGAAGTGGAGCGACGGTTCAGGTTGGTGTTCGACACAATTGACGATCTTCTGGTTAATGATAGGCACGAGTTATTCAATACACGGACCATGTTCTTCGCGTTGTTTGCAGCCGTTTACAGCGTCCAGTTTGAGACCAGAACTCCCTATGTCCTGAAGCACAAAGTCAAGTTAGAGCTAGCTAGCCTTTCGAAAGACAAGGCTGCGCCGCTAGCCCCAGAGACGAGGGGCCGCTTACTGCGGAGTGCGGAAGCAATCAGGAAGCGGCAAGCCCCTGACTATGTTCTTAACTCGTTGCAGCGAGCGACAACGGACGCAATCAATCGGCGTACAGTGATTAACTTCTTGGTGGGTAAGAGCGATGCCCCACCCTCAGGATGAGCTAGGAAAATTTCAGCGCAGCCTTCAAAGGCTCAACTTTACACGCCATAGAATGGAGAAGTTATTCGCCGCAAAACGCATCAGCAAGACCGATCTTGATTCAGTTTATGAAGCTCTTTTCCTTCGCGCGGTTACCAGCTTTGAAGCTTTTTTAGAAGATTTGTTCATCGCGATTTTGTTGGGGCGCGCCCAGTATAATAGGCAGCGAGTCAAAGTTCTGATGTCTACCACCTCTAATGAGGCGTTGATGCAAATCCTGTTGCAAGGCAACGCTTTTATGAACTGGCTGCCATTCGCCAACACCGAGAAGCGGGCCAAGCTTTACTTGAGGGATGGCCGCCCGTTCACCGAATTGAGCGATGGAGACAAATCGCAGCTGAAGACCATCACGGTGATTAGGAACGCTATCGCTCATAGAAGCGACCATGCTATTTCGGAGTTCCAGCGAACAGTAACGGCATCGATGCCGTTACTTCAGAACGAGCGAAGCCCCGCCGGATTCTTGCGATCTCGTATTGGCCCGGCGGAAAGCCGCTTCGAAGTATATATGGCGCAGCTTGGAGGGGATGTCCCGATCGCTGTTGAACTACGTCGGGCCGACGTTGCCGGAATGAATGTTACGCGGCCCTTGTGACATGGGCAACGGGCTTGATCGTCATGGGATTGTGGTGAGCTTGAAGGGCCGCACGCAGAATCGCCAATTGCTGATGTGCCTTCAATCGTCGGAAGCCCTTG
>NZ_JBVAPG010000400.1:0-1400 GCF_055413685.1 Bradyrhizobium sp. LeoA1Lang
CCAGCCGGTGTGATATCTCTCGTCATGGCGTTGCTCTCCTTTGTGGAATCAGCACCCCGAGCCTACCGGCTCAAGGTGGGCAACGCCGACCTCTTCAGTAATTCAACAGAACCCGGGACATCCCCCAGCTTGGAAGGTGCGCCGGGTTACTCTGCTAAGAATAACGGATGACTAGAGACAATGAGTTTATGCTTGATAGCGCTTGGCATTCCCTAGCAACGTTTGGGGGGCGTCTTGCAGAACGCCTGTGAATTCAGGGGCCAATAAGGCGACGGGCACGGCGTTCGGCTGAAGCGGTTTTTTGTTTGAGCGAAGGAATTCAATCGACGGCTTGCGGCCTCGTGGAGCTTCGCGCACTTTGAGGGAAGGCGGTACTAAGTTCGGCTACTATGTTGTGCTTAAGGGCCGCGAGCGGCTTCCCAACGAACTGCTCCATCCAAAGCCTTATATTATCGCTAACCGTGATCCGCCCTCCCGAAGACATCTCAATGCGTTTGCAAATGCGTCGGACATCCTCAGCCACAGTCAATGGCTCACCAATCGAATAGGCCGGGACTGCAACCCGCCGCCAAGGCATTCCCTTATCTTGTAAGTAATACCCCTCTAGGCTTGACGAGCACAGACAGATCAAAGTCAGCCTTCCATGGACTGCTTCGCGTATCTCGCGATAGAGGCGCTTTGATAAAGGCGCGAAGCCAGAGAAAACGACAACGCTTCCAGGGAAGGTCACCATCTCACCCATCGCGCGCGTCGAGATTTCTTTCCGTAGGCTCTGCGCAAACGCTCTTCGCATTTGCTCGTAATCACTCGGAGGGACACTAGCTCGTATGCGTTCGACTGCTGCTTGATTTGGCCTGAACGGGTATATCCCAATGTCATCCGATTTGTTGCTAGAGCGTAGCGCTTCAAAGAATGCCTTATCAAGAAATGCAGGATTCAGCTTGAAATTCCCTTTGGTGGCTTTGGAGTAGAACCACAAGAGCTTCATTCCCATTGCGTGCACATTGAAGCCTTCTCTCAGGTGGGATGCGTCGCCATAGTGCGCGCATATCCGCTTTGTGATAAGGTCTTGTTCAGCGGTAGTGTCGTAAAAGGCTAGCACGGGAGCGGAGCTTTCGGCCGCTGTGCTCACGATCTGGTTTAGTACCCAATCAGCATTTTGATAGCGCGAGACGGCCAGCAGTACATTATCAAAAGAACTCTTTGGTGCAGGCCCCGCCGCGTCGAGGCCGATCACTCGCTTACAGTTATCCTCGATAAGTCGGCTCCTTCTAGACTAGTACCCACTTTTCTTGGATCGTGAGTCGTGATTCAAGATATGGATGATCCCCGAAGCAAGAGAAGTCCACCTTTCGCGGAAAGATCGCAAGGTGCTTGAGGCGTGTTGTCGCTCGCCGGTG
>NZ_JBVAPG010000401.1:0-1356 GCF_055413685.1 Bradyrhizobium sp. LeoA1Lang
CAGTTCTGTGCGTCAAGTTCAGCAAAATCGGTCATGGGGTCCGGCCAAGCCATCCCCTCGGAGCCGCCGTCGCTCGCTCGCCCCACGCGCAGCGCTGGCGAGCGACGGCGGCTCCGAGGGGTGGCGTCCATCCCTTTGGTGGGCCTGAGCATCGTCAGGCCGCCCGGCGTAGCGTCTCCTTCTTGTGCTCCTTCAAGAGATCCATGTTCAGATAGCGATGGTCCTCGAGCCAGGCCTCGTGGCGCTCGACGGTCAGCGCCCGCACCAGCCTTAGGCAGCTCTCGGCGTTGGGGAAGATGCGCACCACGTAGGTGCGCCGCCGGATCTCCTCGTTGAGGCGCTCCAGCATGTTGGTCGACTTCATGTGCTTGCGGTGCACCAGCGGCAGACGGAAGTAGGTCAGCGTCTCCTCGATGTTGTCCTCCACCCAGCCGGTGAGCTTGGGGTATTTGCCGCCCCATTTGCCAAGCCACGCCGCTAGATCGCGCCGCACCTCGCCAAGATCGCGCCGGTCGTACATCCAGCGCAGCTCGAGCAGGCAATCGTCGTCGACCTTGCGCGGCACATAATCGAGCGCGTTGCGCAGGAAGTGCACATAACAGCGCTGCCAGAACACGCCGGCGAGGACTTCGGCGATCGCCTTCTTCAAGCCGGGATGATCGTCGGAGACGACAAACTCGACGCCATGCAGGCCGCGCGCCTTCAACGCTTCCAAAAACTCCTTCCAGCTCGACCGGCTCTCCCGGTTGGCAAGCTCGACCGCGAGCACCTGGCGCCGGCCTTCCCAGTCGACGCCGATCGCGATCAGCACCGCCTGGCTCGCAATGATGCCGTCCTCGCGCACCCGCTCATAGCGCGCATCCAGGATCAGATACGGGAACGGTTCCTTGAGCTTGCGCTCGCAAAAGGCCTTCAGCGACGCATCCAGCCGCTTGTTGATGGCGCTGATCGCCGAGGCCGAGAACGCATGCCCCACCAGTTCCTCGGTGACCTGCTTGACCTTCCGCGTCGAGACGCCCTGCACGTACATCTCGGCCAACGCCGCCACCAGCGCCTTCTCCGAGCGCTGGTAGCGCTCGAACAGCTCGGTCGAGAACCGCCCCTGCCGGTCCTGCGGCACCTTCAGCTCGATCTTGCCGACCCGGGTGATCAGCGAGCGGGGATAGTAGCCGGAGCGATAGCCAAGCCGTCCCTCGCTGCGCTCTCCTTTCTCCGCACCCAGCGTCTCCGTCATCTCGGCTTCGAGAATCTCCTGCACCGCACCCTGGATCAGCGGCTTCAGGAACTCCTTGTCCGACCTCAACAACTCTTTGACTGCAGAGACGTCCGTCCTAATCTTCGTCACGGTCATGGCGG
>NZ_JBVAPG010000402.1:0-1353 GCF_055413685.1 Bradyrhizobium sp. LeoA1Lang
TCTCTTCTGCCGAGTAATGCCGGCGCGTCTGACGCCGAATGTCCTTTAGCACTTGTTCTGCCGGCGCTTTGCCCGGTCCGGATTTCTGTTTCATCTTCGCTCCTGGTGGCTACGATGAACCAGAAATTCTCCCTCCGCAAAATCCTTCAATTTGTCTCAAAGGTCTCGACGGCGAACAATCCAGATGTCGCCTATATTTCTGACCTATGAGTAAGCCGTTTTACGATCAAGTGCCGGCAACGACTAAAATGGGGGCGGTACCTTGGAGTCCAGTGACGAAAAACGCGAAATTGTACTCAAGGTGGGAGAAGAAATTCTCTCTGCCCTCGAAAGCATTGCCAATGGAGCACGTGCTAATCTCGAAAGTCGACCATTTGGACTTTCTGTTGATGGTGTTTTGAACCGCTCGAACACGATGGTTGGCGTAGGGAATCCGGAGCGGTTCGCCCACGCTCAGAATGCAGGCTTGCGCGAGGCGCTGCGCAGACTTTTGCTTGAGCCGAGTATCGCGCGCGTCGAAGTCGAATGGAAGAACGAGGCCCGGCGACCTCCGCAGACACTCTATTTCGCGCGTTTATCCGCAGCGGGCCTGAATGATGCGGTGAAAGGCGCGCATTTCGTGACCTCGCTAGACGATCTTGGTCACCTAGCGGAGCATGAGGCTGGCGAAACCGTGACCTTGGTTGTCCGTAATCGCGAACGAACGGCCCACATTCTGAAGAGGACCGTGTGGTCGCCGCGGGAACAATCCGCGGGTTGGGATGCGCTGGTTGACGATTTTGAGTCCACTCCATGGGGCGCATTACACAAGCTTCTGAAGCAAGACTCCCTGCGCCAGGCGCTGAAACTCCTTCGCGAAGGTGACGTTTCGGCGGAAGACATCCTGGGTCAAATTTTGCAGCAGGCGGCCGACGCGCAATCTGACCGCCAACGCAACCGAAGAAGAACCATCGACAGGATCGCTCTCCGGGATAAGCCGATTCTGAACAAGTTTCAGGGAGCAATCTTTCGATTGCCGCTAAACAAGCAGGTCGTGCTGTTTGGCCCGCTGGGATCCGGAAAGACGACTACGCTGATCCGGCGGTTGTCACAGAAGCGGACATTGGAAGCGTTGTCGGACTCGGACAAAGCCTTGATGACACGTGCGGGCGTTGATCTAGCGAGCGCGAACAGTTGGGCGATGTTTTCGCCTGGCGAATTGCTGAAGCAATACCTTGGCGACGCATTTACTCATAGGTCAGAAATATAGGCGACATTGTTGCGGCGTTGGTGTATGCTATCGGCATGAAACGCGACGGCCGACAACTTGACCATCGAACCCTGGAAGAAATCCGCATGATGGCGTTGGAGCGA
>NZ_JBVAPG010000403.1:0-1352 GCF_055413685.1 Bradyrhizobium sp. LeoA1Lang
GCGGCAAAGCCGCGGCGCTGGGTATAGTAATAGGCTTCCTTGAACGGCGCCCAGGCCCGCGACAACTGCTCAAAGGCCGTACCCGGAGCCGTCTCGGCATAGGGGATCGCCAAAAGCTTGCCGCTTGGGGCCTCTTCGGCTGCGGAGGGCAGGCGAGAGGCAAGCTTGTTCAGGCTCTCATGCGGCGGCTTCAGTTTGCTGCCGCCGAACAGGTCCATGCGGTAGGGCACGCCCTCCACGGGGAACGTGCGTGCCAGCATGGCGGCAGTTGGAGTTCCCTTTAGCTGCACCGCCACCACCTTCACCGCGCCCGAGGTCAAACGGTGGAAAATGGAATAGCGCAACTCAGCTTCGCTGCCCAGCGGCCGGCCTTGCGTGTCGACCACCGGCAGCCGCATCAGTCCGGCATCGCCTTGCGGCGGTCTCGGCTCGTGGTCCATGGCCTGAAGGACCCGATGGACATCGAAGCTGGCGGCTGCATGCTGGGCCTGGACCATCGATGCGTTCTGCGCGATGAAGGTGTCGAGCGCTTCGAGCGGCTCCTTCGCCTCGATCTCGGCGATCACGTTCCAGCTCATGTAGGAAAGGTCGGCGTAGATGAGGGCGCGGGCACTGTCCAGGATCTGCCTGGTCTTGCCGTGCAGCTCTTCCTGCCTGGCCTGCAAGGCGAGCTCGTCGCCGTCGACATAGGGCCGCCGGTAGAGCGCTTCCAGCACCACCCGGGTCTTGAGCACCTGATAGATCGAAAGCGCCGTGCAGCGGCTTGCATTGGCGCCGCTGGTGCGCTCGACCTGGCCTGCCTTGAGATGGGCATCGATCTTGTGTTCCACCACCGGCTGGATGGCGTTGAGCAGGTCCAGCGCCGACCTGCGGTGCCAGCGCAACACCGACTTCGGGCTGCGAGCCAGTGGCAGCAGGGAGGCGCAAAGGTTGCCCATCGTCTCGAGGTCGTTGTCGAGCTTAAACCCGGGAGCGGCACGTAACACCTCGAGCCTGTCCAACCCCGGCTTTGCCAGCGCACCGAGATCGTCCGACAACTCCGCCGTGCCCAACGCCTTGAATATATTCGCGATGGCACGGACATCGGCCTGCTGCAGCCGATCCTCGGCATATTGGAGGTAGTGCGCCAGCCGATGCAGCCGGTCCTTCAGCAAGGCGGGTTCGGCGACCTCGCCGGCGGTCTCTCCCTCCTCGATAACCCGCGACAGACCGTTGGCGATCCTGGCTAGCGCAGGCGTGCTGAAAGTGCTGAAGCGACGGCCCTTGGAACCGAGCTCGCCGGCGATGGCAACGATCGCCTTGCGTGCTTTTTCTTCTTCCGGCCACTTGCCGAAACCGCTCACCAGATTGGC
>NZ_JBVAPG010000404.1:0-1339 GCF_055413685.1 Bradyrhizobium sp. LeoA1Lang
GCTTCTCATAGTTAGCAAGCAGTTGATCCAGCAGTTCAGGTGTAATCGTCGTGTCGGTCGTCATGTGAGTCTCCTCGGTAAGGTAAACTCACAGAAACCTGCTTACACATTCTTTCTGACACCCTCGTAACGGTCCCTGCCGCCTTTGCCCTGCTCGACCCGGATTACCATCCGCTGGCTGTCGATATCCGCGACCTTGAGGAAAACCACCTCCGACACGCGTAATCCGGTGGCATAGACTGTTGTCAACGCTATGCGGCTCTTCAGGCTCGGGATCGCCTCCAGAAAGCTCACCACCTCGTCGGCACTCAGCACGACCGGCAGCTTGCGTGGCTCCCGCGCGTAGGCGATGCGCTCCGGGATCGTGTTGTGGCCGAGCGTCACGCCGTAAAAAAAGCGCAACGCACAGACAATCTGATTAAGCGCAGGCCATGATATCCCCGTCGCCACCAGATGAACCTGGAACGCGTGGACATCCTCCAAGCCCAGATGGTCGGGCGATCGGCCAAAATATCGGCTGAACTTCGATACCGCGTTCAGATATGATCGCTGCGTCGCCGGCGACAAGTTGCGGACCGTCATGTCCTCGATCATGCGGCGGCGGAGAGGGCTCACCTGGGCCATCGGAAAACTCCTGTCTGAAGGGTTGGGCTCTGAAAACCCTCGATCCTCTCAGACAGGAGGCGGCCGTTACTACCTCTCCTCAAATGCCGCGCCAGCGGCTTCGTTCAATCCCGATTCCAGTCAAAAACAACATGCTATAGATTGTCGGACCCGGCTTGAAACAGCGAAAGCTTTATTCTCGGCGGTCACTGTTCTTGGCGTGCTTGGTTATCCCCCAATGCAAACGCGGTTGTTGGATTGCAGATCGTTAGTGATCTTCTGTTGTTTGCAATGCTTCTTTCCCACTTGGTGGGCGCTTCTCACGGCCGCATCCGCTGCCATGGCCTTGCCTGAGACCTGCGAGGCGTTTGGGCTGCAGTCCGCACCTTCGTTCCGCTGTCTCAGCCTGCCTGCCCAAACGACGCCGATCGGTGGTGTCCATAAGCCCCTTTCGGATGCAAGCATCTTCGGCGGCCATCCGCCAATCAATCCCACCCCAAGGAAGTTTCCCCATAGGCTTCCCCTATGACCGAACCCAAAAGTCCCTATTTGTCAGTCCAGGCACCGCTCGTTACTCGTTAACGGTTTTACGGAGACCAGAGCCTATGCTCTGAAATGGACCCCGATTGTGGGACCACGTGCTTAGTTGGAAGGGGCTGCTCCGTTTGATAGACGGAGCGCATGATGACGACAAAGACGAGACGCAAGATCGACGCGGCACTGAAGGCAAAGATCG
>NZ_JBVAPG010000405.1:0-1339 GCF_055413685.1 Bradyrhizobium sp. LeoA1Lang
GTCACCGGCGAGCGACAACACGCCTCAAGCACCTTGCGATCTTTCCGCGAAAGGTGGACTTCTCTTGCTTCGGGGATCATCCATATCTTGAATCACGACTCACGATCCAAGAAAAGTGGGTACTAGTCTTACTGCGTCACAAATCATGACGGCGGATGGACCTCGAGTTGGATTGCGCAACACGGACATCTACGTAGCCGCCTAACCAATCCACTCGCAAGGCGCCGCCGCATGGTAGCGATCGAATTCGGCATGTGACGCTCGGTTCTGAGCGGGAGCGCCGCGGGGCTTTTGATTTTTGGGAAGCGCAAATTCTTTGACGAACGCGGGCCGACGAGGTCGTGAGGGGGGAATCGTCTCCCTTTCGGAGATCAGGAACCCGTAGGCGGCGATGCACAACGTGGCGTGGTGATGGAAGCCGCGCCAACCGCGCCCTTCATAATGCCCGAGGCCGACCTCCTGCTTGAGCTCTTGGTAGTCGCGTTCGATGCGCCATCTGAGCTTGGTCAAATCGACCAGGGCGCGGAAAGAGATGTTTTCCGGCAGCGTCGAGAACCAGTATTTCGTTGGCTCGGATTCATCATCGGGCCATTCGATCAATAGCCATTCTTCGGCATGCGGCTCGCTCAGCCAGTAATCGCGATGAGCGGGACGGACCCGGAGCCGCGCAAAGCGCGAGGTCAAGAAGTCAGCGCTGCCTTCGCGCCATTTGACATTCCGCCAAGCTTGGTTCGGTAGACTGAGAGCAAGTTCCTTGACCGAGCAAGGCTTGTGTTTATCATCCCGCCGCATCAATTTCGTCGGCCGCCCATTCCCCGACCATTTCTTGGGCGGCAGTGGTCCCATGCCGGTCGGCCACGCGGATGTGCTCGGCAAGATGCCCGCAACATAGCGCAAACCCAACGCCGTCACTTCTTTGCGCAGCGTCGTATCCGCGCCATATCCGGCATCCATCAGTACCACGCCACGCTCAATGTCCGCTTCACAGGCCGATCGGATTTGCTCCAGCGCGATCTCAGGCTTGGTCTGGAAGACAACATCCTTGGGCACACCGGCCTTCTCTCGACGTTCCTCCTCCTCGGCCCAGCTCTGGGGCAAATACAAACGATAGGCGATCGGCAAGCTCGCGTGGTGATTGGCAATCGACAGTGAAACCGCCACCTGACAATTGTCTTGCTTGCCAAGTTGGCCACAATATTGACGCGCGACGCCGACGGTCCCGTCGCGGAGTTGGTTGGAATTAGGGTTGGCGTAGGCTCCGGGGTGATCAACCTCGAATCGTCCGGCGTTGAAGCGTCGGACTGGAGACTACGCCATGAGGCAACCTACCACGAAGCCT
>NZ_JBVAPG010000406.1:0-1333 GCF_055413685.1 Bradyrhizobium sp. LeoA1Lang
AAAGCCTTCGTGGTAACGCTTGTCATGGCGTGGTCTCCAGCCCGGCGCGTCAACGCCGGGTGATTCGAGGTTGATCACCCCGGAGACTACGCCACTTTCAATTCCAACCGCTTTTCGGACGGCACCTCACGAATTGCGCGGGGATCAGACGCACCTTGTGACCTAGTGCCTTTATCTTCCGGGCGAGCCACTGTGAGCCGGCGCAGGATCCATGCCAACTATGCTTGGTTGTGCGCGAGCAAAGAACTGAAGAAGGGTCTCCCGTCGGAAGCGAACTTTCTGAACAGGTGTGCCGTCGCAGCTCAGGCCAACGACGTGGAACAGGTTCTTGCCAATGTCGATTCCATAGACAGCCGCAGGTCGCGGCAAATTGCGATGGGCCATGATACTCTCCTCTTTTGATCTGACCTTCCTATGATGAGGGAGGAGGACGGGGCGGACCATCCCATTAATGGTAGGGCCCGTCGCCAAGCGCGAAGCCGCCGCGCATCTACAGGCCGTCATGGGTCTGTCGGAGCGTCGGGCCTGCTGCATCGTCAGCGCTGACCGCAAGATGGTCCGATACCGGCCGTGCCGGCCGCCGGACACCGAACTGCGCGGCCAATTGCGCGAGCTTGCCAATGGCCGCCGGCGGTTCGGTTATCGCCGGCTGTTCGTGCTGTTGCGGAAGCTGGGCGAGCCATCCGGGCTGAACCGGATCTACCGGCTATACCGGGAGGAAGGTCTCACCGTGCGCGCAAGCGCCGGGCCCGCCGCCGCGCCGTGGGCACCCGGGCGCCGATCCTGGTCGAGACCAGGCCGAATGCCCGCTGGTCGCTGGATTTTGTTCATGACCAGTTCGCCAGCGGCCGCCGCTTTCGAATCCTGAACATCGTCGACGACGTGACGAGGGAATGCCTGGCGGCGATCCCCGACACCTCGATCTCGGGACGGGGCGGGTGGCGCGCGAGCTGACGGCACTGGCCAATCAGCGCGGGCATGACCGTCTCCGACAATGGCACCGAGTTCACCTGCAACGCCATGCTGGCGATGCAGGCAGAGCCGCCCGTAGGCGGTGATGACGACGTCGCGATCGTGGAAGGGATAGATCAGTTCCGGCAGGCCGGCATAGGTGCGCGCTGAGGGAATGTATCCAGCGCCGCACCGTCTCAACGCCGAAATGCAAACCATGCCGCTCCGCCAGCTTCTCTGCAGCAAGCGTCGGGAGGATGTCCCGGGTTCTGTTGAATTACTGAAGAGGTCGGCGTTGCCCACCTTGAGCCGGTAGGCTCGGGGTGCTGATTCCACAAAGGAGAGCAACGCCATGACGAGAGATATCACACCGGCTGGTTCG
>NZ_JBVAPG010000407.1:0-1323 GCF_055413685.1 Bradyrhizobium sp. LeoA1Lang
TGAGCACCGACAATCCCCAATCGTCCAAAATCAGAAGCTGGGCGCGGCCAAGGGTTTTGAGCAAGCGGGCATAACGTCCATCGCCCCGCGCGAGCGCCAA
Organism: Bradyrhizobium sp. LeoA1Lang; assembly: GCF_055413685.1. Taxonomy (NCBI): domain Bacteria; kingdom Pseudomonadati; phylum Pseudomonadota; class Alphaproteobacteria; order Hyphomicrobiales; family Nitrobacteraceae; genus Bradyrhizobium; species Bradyrhizobium sp. LeoA1Lang. The sequence continues at coordinate 101 of NZ_JBVAPG010000407.1, forward strand.
CGCTTCGAACAATCTTGGGACGCGATGGTAGAGAACCGAGCGATTGTCGCGGCAGGCCTTGTGGCCCAGAGCACAGGCTAACCAGCTTTTGCCCAACCCGGTCGCCCCGGTTAAAAGCAAATTCTCGTGGCGATCGATCCATGCGATATCTGGCAACTACCGGAGTGCGCTCGGCCAGCCGCCGTTTGATCCGCGCCTGATGGTGGCGCTGCTGCTCAACGGGTACGCGGTCGGCCTCTATTCCTCGCGGCGGATCGCCAGGGCCTGCGTCGAACGCGCCGACTTCATGATGATCGCGGCGCTCGATGCGCCGGATTTCCGCACCATCTCCGAGTTCCGCAAGCGGCACCTCAAACACTTGGCCGGGCTGTTCGTGCAGGTGTTGAGGCTCGCCGAGAAGGCCGGGTTGGTGCGGCTCGGGCATGTCGCGCTCGATGGCACCAAGATCAAGGCGAATGCCTCCAAACACAAGGCGATGAGCTACGAGCGGATGAAGAAGCGCCAATCCGAGTTGCAGGCCGAGGTCGATCGCTGGCTGGCCGCCGCCGAGGCCGCGGATGCTGAAGACGACAAGCTGCACGGCAACAAGCGTGGCGACGAGTTGCCCGACTGGGTCGCCGACAAGCAGAAGCGGATCGAAAGGATCGCCGAGGCCAAAGCTGAGCTGGAGGCTGAGGCGAAGGCCGCGGCCGACGAGGAGCGTCGCATCGAGGCCGAGAAGCAGAAGAACCGCGAGGCCGAGGGCCGCAAGAAGACCGGCAAGCCCGCGGCACCGCCATCCGACGCGCCTGCCCCAAAGGCACAGCGCAACTTCACCGATCCTGAAAGCCGCATTCTCAAAACCAAGGATGGCTTCATCTAAGGCTATAACGCGCAGGCGGCCGTCGACGGCAAAGCGCAGATCATCGTTGCACACGCCCTGACGCCGAGCACGAGCGACCATGGCCAGTTGGTGCTGCTAGTCGATGGCATCCAAGCCAATCTCGGCCGCAAACCGGAACAAGCTTCCGCCGACAGCGGCTATCTGAGCGAGGTTAACCTCGCGAGCCTCGATCTGCGTGGGATCGATGGCTACATCGCCACCGGCCGCGCCAAGCGCCCGACCGCCGACAACGGCAAGATCGGCGGACCGTTGACACAGGCGATGAGAAAAAAGATCGCCGACGGCGGCTTCGAGACCCCCTACCGACTGCGAAAGCAGATCGTCGAGGCGGTGTTCGGAC
>NZ_JBVAPG010000408.1:0-1310 GCF_055413685.1 Bradyrhizobium sp. LeoA1Lang
GGACTTTCTTCGCAATGCCCACCTCGATATCCCAGCGGCCGTCGAGGCGCTGCGCCAATACTGGATGCCGATCCGCTACGCACGCGCCCGCTGATCACTGCGAACGTGGGAGCTCTTACCGCTTACGGTTGAACACTCCCGGGAAATAATGGAGAGCTGGATGTGCGGCAGAGCCACTTGGGGCGGCGAGCCCTTCCGCGCGCGATGTTGCGACAAGTTCGCGGCCTCTCACCGTAAATAGTGCAGCGACTGCGGCCGGTTCATCGACGGGGTTCTGGCGTATGTCAGGACACCCGGCGATCCAGAAAGCCCTGTGCAACCACTGTTCGACCAACTCGGGCTTCCCCGACTCTACACATCGCGGAGTTAGGCGCGCGTAGCCAGGCGACGGCGGCGCTCATGGTCGGCTAGCTCAGGTTGATGCTCGTGCCGCAGCGGTAAGGTTACGTTCGGTCACCCGAGCGTCGAGCACGACGAGCAGATTTAGATCATCGAGGCCCTGAACGCATGATCTGGACTTATCCAGACTGTGGATGCATTCGATCAAAACAATCAGTTTTACCAATTCTAGGAATGACGGCAAGCAAAAAGCCAGTTGGAGAAATGAATTCAGGCATACCGGGATGGCTATCGATCTTTGCCTGGCTTTGAGAAGAATTCTCAGGTGCACGCCGGGCATCAACCGAGGCGCATGTCCATTGCGGCCACGTTCTTCGGCGGGCTACGCAAGCTGCGTCGCGCCGGCTCGACGCGACAAGCGGTTCGCACGTCGCGTAGGCGCTTACTACCGATAAACCTCCGTATAGCTGTTCCAACCCCTTTTATATCACCCGCTTATCTCCGTATAATTGAACCAACCATGTCGAATGGAACTTCTCGTGCTCGGTCGCTCGTCGTCCAGAGCTGCTGCTGTGGCGCAGCGCCCAAGACTACAACCATGACCCAGCTACCGGATAAGCCCGCCTCTGGGGCCCAGCTGCCCCTGTATTTGGGGACATGCACACGGCCATATTCATGAGTGCCTGTTATGCTTTCTCCAGCATTGATCGCAACCTTGATGCGCGAGAGCAGCATGTGAAGGATGCAGCTTAAGGCGGCGCTGCTCCCATAATCCCCGCAGTTCCTTCACGAGAGCTTCACGCCTAGCCTGATCGAACGTAGTTGTATCAAGGAGATCCCCGAGCAGAGCTATGGCCGAAATTGGGTGATGGGGCTGATCAGGCGGCGCGGTTAGCTGGCGTCGTCGATTCTGCGACGCCGTCGGTAAATTTGACGCCGGCAATGACCCTTGGCAACTGATTTTCGCCCTT
>NZ_JBVAPG010000409.1:0-1256 GCF_055413685.1 Bradyrhizobium sp. LeoA1Lang
TGAACCTCCTCCGAATGAGTGGACACCTGTAGTAGGCTCATTGAGCCCGGAGGTGTTGAATGGAACGTCAACGTCGGTCATTTACCGAAGAATACAAGCGCCAGACCGTCGAGCTGGTGTTGTCGAGCGGGCGCTCGGTCACGTCGGTTGCCAAGGAGCTTGGTCTGCGCGACTCGGTGCTGCGGCGCTGGGTGGATAAGGTTCGGCAGGAGCCGACATCGGCGGCGTGGCGCCCCACCACGCAGGCGACGCCGATGTCGGCGGACCAGGCTTCGGAACTCGCCCGGCTGCGCCAGGAGAACGAGCGGCTCCGCATGGAGCGCGACATTTTAAAAAAGTCGATCGCGATCTTTGCCGGAACCCGGACATGAGCTTCCGCTTCATCGAAGATCACCGCGAGGCTTATCCGGTGCGGCTGATGTGTGCCGTGCTCGAGGTTTCCCCGGCCGGTTATTACGCTTGGCGCGATCGTCTGGAGAGCGGCCGCGCAATCTCCAATTCTGTGCTGCTGGCCGAGATCCGGCAGGTCCATCGTGAGAGCGGCCAGCGCTATGGTAGTCCGCGGGTCCATGCCGTCCTGCGGATGCAGGGACGTGGTGCCAGCCGCGGCCGGATTGAACGGCTGATGCGACGGCATGGTATTCGCGCGATCATGTCGCCGCCACGTCGAGTCCGCACCACCGACAGTTGTCACGATCTGCCAATCGCGCCGAACCTGGTCGCGCGCGACTTCACTGCCGCAGCCCCCAATCGGGTCTGGCTCGCCGATATCACCTACGTCCCGACCGCGGAGGGCTGGCTGTACCTGGCGGCCGTCATGGACCTCTTCAGCCGAAAGATCGTCGGTTGGGCGATGCGAGACCACATGCGGGTCGAACTCGTCTCCTCCGCGCTGACGATGGCGATCCGCCAGCAGCGGCCCGCTGCAGGACTGATCCATCATTCCGATCGCGGCGTACAATACGCCTCGCAAGACTATCGTGCGATCCTGTCGGCTGCCGGAATCGCAGGATCAATGAGCCGCAAAGCCAACTGCTACGACAATGCCCCGATGGAGAGCTTCTTCCACACTCTCAAGACCGAGCTCGTTCATCATCGTCAATACCAAACCCGCCTCGAGGCCCAGCGCGACATCTTCGCCTTCATCGAAGGCTTCTACAATCGAACGAGGCTCCATTCCGCCATCGGATATGTCGCGCCGATCGAGATGGAGCTAAAAGCTGCTTAAACCCGTCCACTTTTTCGGGGGAAGATCA